>JANWZF010000281.1 GCA_025054905.1 Tepidimonas sp. | reverse complement strand
CTTTTATTCCAAGGACGCCATCATCGAGGCGGTGCACTTCAGCAACCTGCCGGCCTCCGGTTTTGCCTACGCCGCGGTGCTGGCCGGGGTGTTCGTGACGGCGTTTTATTCGTTCCGCGTGTACTTCCTGGTGTTCCATGGGCAGGAGCGCTACGACCAGAACCCGGATGCGCACCACGGCCACCACGGCGACCATGATGACCACGGCGATGGCAAGCCGCACGAGTCGCCGTGGGTGGTGACCGCACCGCTGCTGTTGCTGGCCGTGCCGTCGGTGGTGATCGGCTTTCTGACGATCCAGCCGGTGCTGTTCGGCGAGTTTCTCGCGGCTTCGATCGAGGTGCACGCCGACCGGCACCCGGCGATGGCGAAGTTTGCCGAGGTGTTCCACGGGCCGCTGGCCATGGCCCTGCATGCGTTGAGCACCCCGCCGTTGTACCTGGCGCTGGCTGGAGCGCTGTCGGCCTGGTATCTGTACATGGTGCGCCCGGAGCTGCCGGGCCGCATCGCCCAGGCGCTGCGGCCGATCGTCGTGGTGCTGGAAAACAAGTACTACATGGACTGGATCAACGAGCACGTGATCGCGCGCGCGGCACGGGCTTTGGGCGTGGGCTTGTGGAAAGGGGGCGACCGCGGCCTGATCGAAACCGGTGTGGTCAACCTGAGCTGGAAGATCGTCGGGGCCGTGGCCGGCGTGGTGCGGCGGCTGCAGACCGGTTTTCTGTACCACTATGCCTTCGTGATGATTGTGGGGGTGGTGGCCTTCATGACGTACTACGTCTGGCTGGGCCGCTGAGGAGAACACAAGCATGGGTTTGCTGAGTCTGGCGATCTGGACGCCGATCCTGTTCGGGGCGGTCCTGCTGGCCTGGGGGCGCGATGAGCATGCGCGCGTGGTGCGCTGGGTCGCGCTGGTGGGGGCGCTGCTGGGGCTGGCGGTGACGGTGCCGCTGGTGACGGGCTTTGACAGCTCGTCGGCGGCGATGCAATTTGTCGAAAAAGCCCTGTGGATCGAGCGCTTCCAGGTGCACTACCACCTGGGCATCGACGGCATTTCGCTATGGCTGATTCCGCTGACGGCGTTCATCACCGTGATCGTCGTGCTGGCCGGCTGGGAAGTGATCACCGAGCGCGTCAACCAGTACATGGGGGCGTTCCTGATCCTGTCGGGCCTGATGATCGGGGTGTTTGCCGCGCTGGACGCGATGCTGTTCTACATCTTCTTCGAGGCCACGCTGATCCCGATGTACATCATCATCGGCATCTGGGGTGGTCCCAACAAGATCTACGCGGCGTTCAAGTTCTTCCTTTACACCCTGTTGGGCTCGCTGCTGATGCTGGTGGCGTTGCTGTACCTGTACAACGTCTCCGGCGGCAGCTTCGATCTGGCCACCTGGTGGGCGCTGCCCCTGCCGGCCGGGGTTCAGACGGCGCTGTTCTTCGCGTTCTTTGCGGCTTTTGCGGTCAAGGTGCCGATGTGGCCGGTGCACACCTGGCTGCCTGACGTGCACGTGGAAGCCCCCACCGGTGGCTCGGCGGTGCTGGCGGCCATCATGCTCAAGCTTGGAGCGTATGGCTTCCTGCGCTTTTCGTTGCCGATCACGCCCGATGCAGCCCATCAATGGGCGCCGCTGGTCATTGGCCTGTCGCTCGTGGCGGTGATCTACGTGGGCCTGGTGGCGATGGTGCAGCAGGACATGAAAAAGCTTGTGGCCTACTCGTCGGTGGCGCACATGGGCTTTGTGACGCTGGGCTTTTTCCTGTTCAACGACCTGGGGGTCAGTGGGGCGTTGGTGCAGATGATCGCGCACGGCTTCGTGTCGGCGGCGATGTTCCTGTGCATCGGCGTGTTGTACGACCGTGTGCATTCGCGCGACATCAAGGACTACGGCGGTGTCATGAACACGATGCCGGCCTTCGGTGCCTTCGCCGCGTTGTTCGTGATGGCCAACGCCGGGCTTCCGGGCACGGCCGGATTCGTCGGTGAGTGGATGGTGATCCTGGCAGCCGTGCGCGAGAACTTCTGGATCGGGCTGCTGGCGGCCACCTCGCTGATCCTCGGGGCGGCCTATTCGCTGTGGATGTTCAAGCGCGTGTACTTGGGTGCCCCGGTGCATGAACACGTCAAGGCGCTGCAGGATATCAACGCGCGCGAATACCTGATTCTGGCGCTGCTGGCGCTGATGGTGCTGTACCTGGGGATCCATCCCAAACCGTTCACCGACGCGATGGATCCGGCCGTGCAGCAGCTGCTCAAGCATGTGGCCGTCTCCAAGCTGGGTTGATGGCCGCCGCGTTTGCCCTCCGTTTTGCCTAGAAGAAAGCGACCTGCCGATGATCGATGCCGTCAGTTGGGCCACCGCCACGCCGGAGCTGCTGTTGCTCGGCATGGCCTGCGTGATCGCCCTGTACGACCTGTTCGTCGATTCGCCGCTGCGCGATTCCACTTATCGCCTCACCCAGCTGACGCTGGCCGTGGTGGCGGCGCTGGAAGGCTACCTGGCCGCCAGCGGCCAGACCCTGACCGGCTTTGGCGGCATGATCGTCAGCGATCCGATGGGGGCGTGGCTCAAGTGCTTCGCCACGCTGGCACTGATGGTCACGCTGGTGTACGCGCGCGCCTACGCCGCGGCCCGCGACATGCTGCGCGGCGGCGAGCTGTTCACGCTGTCGATGTTTGCGCTGCTGGGCATGTTCATCATGATCAGCGGGCACCATTTCCTCGTGATCTACCTCGGGCTGGAGCTGCTGACGCTGTCCAGCTATGCCCTGGTGGCGCTGCGGCGCGACGAGGTGCGCGCCACCGAAGCAGCGATGAAATATTTCGTGCTCGGCGCACTGGCCAGCGGCTTTTTGTTGTACGGCCTGTCGCTGGTCTACGGCGCCACGGGCAGCCTGCACGTGCCTTCGGTGGCACAAGCTGTTGCCACCGGGGTGCGCGAGCCGCTGGTGCTGACGCTGGGGGTGGTGTTCGTGGTGGCCGGGCTGGCGTTCAAGCTCGGGGTGGTGCCATTCCATATGTGGGTGCCCGACATCTACCACGGCGCGCCGACCGCCATCACCGTGCTGGTCGGCGGGGCGCCCAAGCTGGCCGCGTTTGCCATCCTGGTGCGGCTGCTGGCCGAGGCCTTGCCCTCCGTGGCGGCCGACTGGGCCTCGATGCTGGCGGTGCTGGCGGTGCTGTCGCTGCTGGTGGGCAATCTGGCGGCGGTGGCACAGCGCAACGTCAAGCGCATGCTGGCGTTTTCCACGATCGCGCAGATGGGCTTCATGCTGCTGGCGCTGGTCGGGGGGCTGGGCAAAGGGGCGGCCGCAGCGGGGCCGGCGTGGGGGGCGGCGATGTTCTACGTCGTCACCTACGTGCTGACGACGCTGGCCACGTTCGGCGTGATGCTGCTGCTGACCCGTGCGGGCTTTGAGTCCGAGGAGCTGGAGGACTTTGCAGGCCTAAACCAGCGCAGCCCGCTGTATGCCGGGGTGATGGCCGCCTGCCTGTTTTCACTGGCCGGTGTGCCGCCGCTGGTGGGCTTTTATGCCAAGTTGGCGGTGCTGCAGGCGTTGCTGGAGGTCGGGCAGGGCGCCTACGTCGGGCTGGCCGTGTTTGCGGTGCTGGCCTCGCTGGTGGGGGCGTTTTATTACCTGCGCCTCGTCAAGGTAATGTATTTCGATGCGCCGGTGCAGACCGCACCGATCGAGGCACCGCCTGCGATGCGGGCCGTGCTGTCGCTCAATGGCGCGCTGGTGCTGGTGCTGGGGATGGTGCCGGGCGGACTGATGGCCCTGTGTGTGCAGGCCGTGCGTGCGGTTTTGTGACCGCGGCTACACTTGCGGTATGAGTTTGCAAGCGGCCGTCGGGCTGGTGATCGGATTGGCGCTGCTGGGCGCCAACCTGCCGTTTCTGAACCAGCGCTGGTTGGCGGTGCTGCCGGCGCGTGGCGGAGTCAAGCCGCTGTGGGGGCGGCTGATGGAACTGGTGCTGCTGTATTTCCTGGTTGGCGCGGTGGCGCTGGCGCTGGAGGCGCATCTGGGTCAGATTTATCCGCAGCGCTGGGAGTTTTACGCGATCACGGCGGCCATGTTTGTGACCTTGGCCTTTCCTGGATTTGTCTGGCGCTATCTGGTGCGGCGCTGAGTTGGCGGTGCGCTTCGATCCTCAACCTGACCATTTGGTGGAAACCCCGCTGCGGCACGAGACGCTGTGGCAGGGCTCTTTTCTTGCGCTGCACCGCGATGAGGTGCGGCTGCCCGACGGCGGCCAGGCCCGCCGGGTGTACCTGACCCATCCCGGGGCGGTGATGGTGGTGCCGCTGCTGGACGATGGGCGGCTGGTGGTGGAGCGGCAATACCGCTATCCGCTGCGGCAGGCGTTCGTTGAATTTCCGGCTGGCAAGCTCGATCCCGACGAAGGGGGCTGGGCCTGCGCGGTGCGAGAGCTGCGCGAGGAAACGGGCTACCAGGCCACCGAGTGGGCCCGCGCCGGCGTGCTGCACCCCTGCATTGGCTACGCCAACGAGGTGATCGAGATCTGGTTTGCGCGCGGTCTGAGGCACGGCGCGCGCACACTCGATGAAGGCGAATTTCTCGATGTGCTGGCGCTGCAGCCGCAGGAGCTGCTGGAGGCGGCCGCGCGGGGCGAGCTCACCGACGGCAAGACGCTCGTCGGGCTGCTGTGGTGGCAAAACGTCACCGACGGCCGCTGGAGGCTGCAGTGGCGCTCGGCCGAGGCGTGGGCGCGGGACGGGGGCTGCGGGCGATGAAGGTGCTCGATCTGGGCTGCGCGCACGGGCACGTGTTCGAAGGCTGGTTTGCCTCCGAAGAGGATTACCAGGCGCAGCGCGAGCGCGGTCTGCTCGAATGCCCGGTGTGCGGTGACCGGCAGGTGGACAAGCGGCTCAGCGCCCCGTATGTTCAGACGCGCCGCGGTGGCGACGAGCCGCCCGCTGCACCGCCCAGCGCGGTCCAGCAGGCCGAACTGCTGCAGCGGCTGCGCGAGTGGGTGCGCGGCGCGGAGGATGTGGGCGAGCGCTTCGCCGAGGAGGCCCGCGCGATGCACCATGGGGATGCCCCGACGCGGCGCATCCGCGGGCGCGCCAGCCTGGCCGAGGCAGCCGAGCTGTGGGACGAGGGCATCGCGGTGCTGCCCCTGCCCGACACGCCGTTGCTGGACGACAAAGCCCTGCACTGATGCGGCCCGGCCCGCCGCGTCGGCGGCCGTCCAAACCCGGCTCAGGGGTACAGGCCCCGCAGGTCGCGCGCGCGCAGAATGCGCTCGCAGGCCACGATGAAGGTGGCGGTGCGCAGCGTCACGCCCTTGTCGTCTGCCACCTGCCAGACCGCATCCAGCGCCCCTTTCATCACCGCCACCAGGCGCTCGTTGATTTCCTGCTCGCTCCAGAAGAAGCTGGAAAAATCCTGCACCCATTCGAAATAGCTCACCGTGACGCCCCCGGCGTTGGCGATCACGTCCGGCACGACGAGCACACCGCGTTCATGGAGGATGTCGTCGGCTGCGGGGGTGGTCGGGCCGTTGGCCCCCTCGATGATCAGGCGCGCCTGGATGCGGTGGGCGTTGGCCTCGGTGATTTGCTGCTCCAGGGCGGCGGGAATCAGGATGTCGCAGGGCGTGTCCCAGAACGCCTCGCGCGCCAGCGGCTCGGCCGCCTCGAAGCCGGCCACGCTGCCGTGGGCCTTGACGTGACGCAGCAGGGCCGGGATGTCCAGGCCCGCTTCGCGGTAAATGCAGCCGGCGTGGTCCTGCACCGCCACCACCCGCGCGCCGGCTTCGGCAAACAGTTTGGCGGCGATGCCGCCGACATTGCCCAGGCCCTGCACCGCCACACGCGCGCCCGCCAGCGGCAGCCCGATGCGCCGGGCCGCCTCGGCCCCCACGGTGAACACACCACGGCCGGTGGCCTCGTGCCGCCCGAGCGAGCCCCCGAGGCTGATCGGCTTGCCGGTCACGACGCCGGTGGCGGTTTCGCCGACGTTCATCGAGTACGTGTCCATCATCCAGGCCATCACGCGCTCGTTGGTGTTGACGTCGGGGGCCGGGATGTCCTTGGTCGGCCCGATGATGATGCCGATTTCGCTCGTGTAGCGCCGCGTCAGGCGTTCGAGCTCTGGCAGCGACAGCCGCTTGGGGTCGACCCGAATGCCGCCCTTGGCGCCGCCGAAGGGGACGTTGACCGCCGCGTTTTTGATCGACATCCAGGCCGCCAGCGCCATCACTTCGGACAGCGTGACGTCCTGGTGGTAGCGTACCCCGCCTTTGCCGGGTCCGCGCGAGGTGTTGTGCTGCACGCGGTAGCCTTCGAAATGCGCCACGGTGCCGTCGTCCATCTGGATCGGCACGTCCACGATCAGGATGCGCTTGGGGCGCTTGAGGGTTTCGACCCAGCGCGCCAGGCTGCCCAGGTAGGGCGTGACGCGATCGACTTGTTGCAGAAAGATCCCCCAGGGGCCGAGATGTTCGGCATCGAGGTAAGAGGGCAGGGCATGGCGGGTGGCCGTGCCCGGGAGGGTGTTGCTCATGGCAGACCCGTGGAGTGGTTGAACACGCCGCGCAGCATAGCGGTGTGCGGCTCCCCTGTCCAAGGCCGTTGCGGGATGATGTCATGCGCGCACGGCATGAAGGAGGCGAGCTGGGCGCTACGATGCGGGGGCAAGGAAGCCGACGATGAGCCTGCCGAGTTTCGATCCCCGCGGTGTGCCGGTGCGGGCGGTGGATGCCCACCTGCCACGCGTGCCGGTGGAGCTTCTGCAGCCAGCGCTGTTGCGCACCTGGTTCGCCGCGCCGCCGGCGTGGGAGCCCGAGCTGCGCGCCGAGCCCCGCACCAGCGCCGGTCCGCTGCGGCCGGC
This sequence comes from Tepidimonas sp., assembly GCA_025054905.1. Taxonomy (GTDB): domain Bacteria; phylum Pseudomonadota; class Gammaproteobacteria; order Burkholderiales; family Burkholderiaceae_C; genus Tepidimonas. The sequence goes on along the minus strand of JANWZF010000281.1, from coordinate 5,629 downwards.
GGCGGTGCTGGTGCCACTGGTCTGGCGGGACCAGCCGCAGGTGCTGCTGACCCAGCGTCCGGCGCACCTGCCCACCCACGGTGGTCAGATCGCGCTGCCCGGCGGCAAGCTGGAGGCCGCCGACCGCGGCGATGCGGTGCGCTGCGCATTGCGCGAGGCGCACGAAGAAGTGGGGGTGCCGCCGCCGTGGGTCGAGCCGCTGGGGACGTTGCCGCCGTATGGCACCGGCTCGGGATTTTTGATCACGCCGGTGGTGGCGCTGGTGCAGCCGCAGGGGCCGTGGCGGCCGGATCCGCGCGAAGTGCAGGAGGTGTTCGAGGTGCCGCTGGCGTTCCTGATGGATCCACGCCACCACCGCCACCATGAGCTGGTATGGCAGGGGCAGGTGCGGCGCTGGCTGTCCATGCCCTACCACGATGGCACGACCGAGCGCTTTATCTGGGGGGCCACCGCTGGCATGTTGCGCAACCTCTATCGGTTCTTGCTGACTGCCAGCGCCGCTATGATGCGCCCATGACACTGTTTGCGCTGCTGCTGACACTGCTGATCGACCAGGCCTGGCGCCCCGCGGCCGGCGTGCCCCGGACGCTGGTCTTGCAGGGCTGGGGCGACTGGGTGCGGCGCCAGCTCGATGCCGGCCACAGTGCCCATGGCTGGCTGGTGTGGGGGCTGGCGGTGGGCGTGCCGGCGCTGGTGGCGTGGCTGGTGCACCTGCTGCTGTGGCAGCTGCATGGGTTGCTGGCGTTTGCTTGGAACGTGGCGGTGCTGGTGTTGACGCTCGGGTTTGCGCATTTCAGCCATCCCTTCACCGAAATCCGCCTGGCGCTGGAAAGCGGCGATGAAGCGCGTGCGCGCTCCCTCTACGCGCAGTGGCGTGGGGTTCCTGCGGTGGATTGGCCGCGCGAGGAGCTGCTGCGCCGTGTCATCGTGCACGCGACGCTGGATGCCCACCGGCACGTGCTGGGGGTGGCCGTGGCGTTCATCGTCTCCTCGGCGCTTGGACTGGGGCCTGCGGGTGCCGTGCTGTACCGTCTGGCCGAGCGGCTGGCGCAGCGCTGGGGTGGGGAAGAGGCGGCGCTGGCCGATCCCGTCAGCCCGGCGGTGGCCGCTGCTGCGCGCCTGGGCTGGCACCTGACCGATGCGTTGCCGGCACGCGCCACTGTGTTGGCCTTTGCCGTGGTGGGGCACTTCGAGGATGTGCTGGAGCGCTGGCGTGCCTATGCCGCGCCGTGGCGCGAGTCCAGCGACACCCTGGTGCTGGCCGCCGCGGAAGGCGCGCTGCACCTGCGCCTGCTGCCGCGTGAGCCCGCCGAGGCGGCGCTGGTTGCGGGCAATGCCCCGCAGCTGCAGCATCTGGCGGCCCTGGTGGGGCTGGTGTGGCGCAGCGTCGTGCTCGGGCTGCTGCTGCTCGGCTTGGCGCTGCTGGCCCGCCTGTTCTGAGTTGGGCTGCCTCGCTCAGCTGCGCGCGCGCGCGGCCTGCAGCTCCTCCAACAGCATCACGTACAGTTGCCAGCGCCGCGGCGACAGCGGTCCGTTGGGCTGCAGGGCCGCGCGCACCGCACAGCCGGGTTCCTGGCGGTGCGTGCAATCGGCAAAGCGACACTGGTGGATGTAGGGGGCCAGATCCGGCATCCACGCCGCCAGCGTGCGGGGATCGAGGTGGTGCAAGCCAAACGCATGAAAGCCGGGCGAGTCGATCAAGGCGCTGTGGCGCTGCTCATCCAGCCAGTACCAGGTGGTGTGGGTGGTGGTGTGCCGCCCGGTCCCCAGGGCCTTGGAGATGGCCTGGGTCTGGGCCTGTGCCCCGGGCACGAGCCGGTTGACCAGCGTGCTCTTGCCCACGCCCGAGGCCCCCATCACCAGCGTGGCGTGGCCCTGCAGCTCAGGCCACAAGGCGGCCAAGCCGTCGTCGTGCGGATCGGTCAGGGCCAGCGGCAGCACCGTTTCGCCCATCGCGCGGTAGGGCGCCAACCGCTGCCAGGCTTCATCGAAAGCGGGCTGGACATCACGCTTGTTCAGCGCCACCAGGGGGCGCACGCCCGCCTCGCGCGCTGCCACCAGCGCACGCGCCAGCTGCTCTTCGGACATCGGCGGCTCGGCGGCCAGCAGCACCAGCACCTGGTCGACGTTGGCCGCCAACACCTTGGTGCGCTGCTCGTCCTGGCGGCGCAGCACCGTTTGGCGCGGCAACACCGCTTCGATCACGCCGCCATCGCCACTGGCCTGCCAGCGCACGCGGTCGCCCACCACCACGTCGCTGCGTTTGCCGCGCGGATGGCACAGCGTGCGGGTGCCGTCGTCGGCTTCCACCAACAGGTGCCGCCCGTAGCTGGCCACCACCCGGCCCTCACGCAGCAGGGCAGGGGAGGAGGGGGTGGGACGTCGCGTCATACCGAGGGGGCTGACCTTGGCAGCGCCTGCAGATGCTGCAGGCGCTGCAGCAGCGGGGGATGGCTGTACGTGAAGCGCACGTACCACGGGTCGGGGGTCAGGGTGGCCGCGTTGTCGCGATGCAGGGCCAGCAGGGCCTGCGCCAGCGCGGCAGCGCTGGTGTGGCGTGCAGCAAACGCATCGGCGGCCAGCTCATCGCGCCGCGACAGGGCCGCCGCCAGCGGCGCCACCCACGTGCCCACCAGCGGCAACACCAGCAGGAACAGCAGCAGGGCCAGCGCCGCGTTGCCCCCAGCCAGATCCGGTGTGACGCCCAGGCCGAAGTAGAACCAGGGCTGCCGGGCCAGCCAGGCCAAGGCCGCCCAAGCCACCAGGCTGCCCAGCGCCAGCAGCGCCAGCCGGCGCGGGATGTGGTGCAGGCGCGCATGCCCGATTTCGTGCGCCAGCACCGCTTCGACCTGCTCGGGGGAAAGCTGCTGCAGCAGCGTGTCGAACAGCACGACGCGCCTGGCGCGGCCCAGCCCCGTGAAGTACGCGTTGGCGTGGGCGCTGCGGCGGCTGCCGTCCATCACGTACAGACCCTCGGCCTGCAGGCCACAGCGTTGCAGCAGGCGCTGCAGGCGGGTGCGCAGCGCCTCATCGGGCACCGGCTCGAAGCGGTTGAACCACGGCGCGATCCAACGCGGCACCACCATCGACAGGGTCACGACCACAGCCATCCAGCCTGCCCAGGCCCACAGCCACCAGGAGGGGCCGCCCCGCTCCATCAGCGTCAGCACGGCGGCTGCCAGCGGCAGGCCCAGCCCGGCCGCCAGCACGGCCCCTTTGAGCGCATCGCTGAGCCACAGCCGCAGCGTGGTGCGGTTGAAGCCAAAGCGCTGTTCCAGCCGAAACGTGCGCCACCACACGAGCGGTGCTTCTGCCAGGGCTCCGATGGCGAAGAACGCTGCCAGCAGCGCCAGCTGCTGCAGCAGGCCAGGGCCCAGCAGCGCCAACAGGCCTTCGTGCAGCGCTTGCAGCCCGCCGAGCAGGGTCCAGCCGGTCACCAGGGCGGTCTGCAACAGCGCCTCCACCAGCGCCAGGCGCCCGCGTGCCAGCGTGTAGTCGGCTGCGCGCTGGTGCGCCGCAAGTTCGACGGTGCCATCCAATGCCGGCGGCAGGTGCGCGCGCCAGCGCGCGACGTGGCGCATCTGCCGGCTCAGCAACCATAGACGCAGCATCAGTTGCGCCAGCAGCAGTGCGGCGAGCAACGTGCTGACCAGCAGCGCAGGAGGCAAATCCGTGAACATGTGCGCAGTCTAGATCAAGCGCGGCGTCCGGATCGGCGACAATGGCGCCATGAGTGCCCCTGTACATCTGCCTGAGACGCTGGATACCGAAGCTCGCACGCTGCCCCACAGCGACCAGAATCTGGTCTGGATCGACTGCGAGATGACGGGACTGGATCCCGAGCGTGACCGCCTGCTGGAGGTGGCGGTGGTGGTCACGGGCCCACAGCTGACCCCGCGCATCGAGGGGCCGGTGCTGGTGATCCATCAGGATGAGGCCGTGCTGGACGCGATGGACAGCTGGAACAAAGGCACGCACGGCAAAAGCGGCCTGATCGACAAGGTGCGTGCCAGCACGCTGACCGAAGCGCAGGCCGAGGAGATCCTGCTGGCCTTCATCGCCCGCTACGTCCCCAAGAACGGCTCACCGATGTGTGGCAACAGCATTGGCCAGGATCGCCGCTTCCTGGTGCGCTACATGCCGCGGCTGGAAGCGTACTTTCATTACCGCAACCTGGACGTCAGCACGCTGAAGGAGCTGGCCAAGCGCTGGCGCCCCGAGGTGTACAAGGCATTTCAGAAGCAGCAGCGCCACACCGCGCTGGCCGACGTGCACGAATCGATCGACGAGCTCGAACACTACCGGCAGCATTTCCTGCGTTTGCAGGGCTGAGCGCCGGATTGAGCGTCCGCGCGCGGGGTGTCGCGGTACGCCGTTGGCGCTGGCCGATCAAGGCGTGAGCGGCCGCTCTAACAGCATGAGACGCTGATTCGTGGCATAATTCAGAAATGCCGGTATTGTTTGGGCCGGCTTTTTCGTTGCATCTGCTGCTGGCGTGCCTGTGAGAGTGGGGTTTGCGTGGGGTGGTCGATGTGATGTCCATCCCTCGTCAAACGGAGTCGATTCCCATGACCAGCCTAGTGCCTGAGGCCGCCGCCGGCGTGCCTGCTTTTTCCACTTTTGCCGATTTTGGTCTCGATGCCACCCTGCTGCGCGCGGTGGCCGACCTCGGCTACACGGCCCCGACCCCGGTGCAGCAGGCTGCGATTGCGGCCGCGTTGCCCACCCCCGACGGTGCTTGGACTGACTGGATGGTGTCGAGCCAGACGGGCAGTGGCAAGACCGCCGCCTTTTTGCTGCCGCTGCTGCAGGCGCTGTTGACCGAGCGCTCGGCGGTGGCCTCGGCGAGCCGGCGCGGCGGGCGCTGGCAGCCGGCGCAGCCGCGCGGGTTGGTGCTGTGCCCGACCCGCGAGCTGGCGCAGCAGGTCGCGCGCGATGCCGTCGCGCTGTTGCGTCACGCGCGCCAGCTGCGCGTGGCCACCGTGGTGGGCGGTTTGCCGTATGCGCAGCAGCTGCAGCGCCTGCAGGGGGCCGATGTGGTCGTGGCCACGCCTGGCCGGCTGCTCGACCTGCAGCGCGGCGGGCACGTGCAACTCGACCGGGTGCAACATCTGGTGTTGGACGAAGCCGACCGCATGCTCGACCTGGGCTTCGCCGACGATCTGGCGGCCGTGCACGCGCTGACTTCGCAACGGCGCCAGACGTTGATGTTTTCGGCGACGTTCGCGCCGCGCGTGCAACAGTTGGCCGCCGGCATCATGCGCGCCCCGCGCCAGCTGACCCTGGCCACGCCGCAGCAGCGCCATGCCCACATCGAGCAGCGTCTGCACTGGTGCGACGACGCAGGCCACAAGCGCCGCCTGCTGGAGCACTGGCTGCGCGATGAAGGCTTGCAGCAGGCCATCGTGTTTGCCAGCACGCAGGTGGAGTGCGATGCGCTGGCCGAGGCGCTACAGCAATCCGGCTTTGCCGCCGTGGCGCTGCACGGTGCGATGCCGCAGGGGGTGCGCCAGCGCCGGATGCAGGCGCTGCGCGACGGACGGGTGCAGATTCTGGTGGCCACCGATGTGGCCGCGCGCGGCATCGACGTGCCCACCATTTCGCACGTGTTCAACTACGGGCTGCCGCT
>JANWZF010000253.1 GCA_025054905.1 Tepidimonas sp. | reverse complement strand
CTGCTGCACCCGCGCCCAAGCACGCTCGTGGAAGAAATACGCCACCGCCTGCACGGTGGGCTCCAGCAGGCTCAGCGTCAGCGCAGCCAGCCAGCTGCCGGTGACGGCGTAGGCCACCACCATGGCCACCGTGATGTGCATCACGTAGTAGGTGGCGGTCTTCATCAACGCCAGGCGATGGGTGTGGGCGATGCGACGCAGACGGGCCATGATGGACTCCTGGGTGACGATGTTGGGGTTCCGGGCCCTTAAGATAGCGGCTTATTGTTGCAATGGCAATCGATTCTTATTATTTGATAGATTGAGTTTGGGCTACCGGTTCGGATCGAGAAGATATGGCCCCGCAAGGACCACCGTGCCAGCGGCAGGTGCCGTCGGGCTCCAACGGGGGATGCCCTTGGCTTTGACATCCGACCCGGCACAGAACCCGGTTCGCATCGACATCGGTGTCGACTGTTTGCGAGGGATCCTGGGAGGATTCCGGTATGCGGCCCGACGTACCAGATGTCCAGGCCCAAGCCACCGGGATGCTCCACAGCAGCGCGGTACGCACGGCCAGCAAGCGCCCCCGCAGACGGATCAGGTCGGCTTCCAGCGCGGCGCAGCGCTGCTGCCACTGCCGCAGACCCTGGTCAGCGTGGCGCTGCGCGCGCGCCCACTGACGGCACAGCACGCTGTATTCGTCGATCAGACCCATCATCGCATCACCTCGGGCTGTGGCCGCAAAGGCCCGTTCAATGCAGCCGCGCCCGGGCCGCAGATCCTTCGTCATCGCCCTCGTCATTGGCCTGGACCGCAGCCACGTGGGCGCGCTCACGCCAGACGGCCGACAGGCGCGCCAGAACGACGGCCATCGGCTCCGACAGTGCCGGGTGGTTGGCCAGCCGGTGCAGGTTGAGCGCCAGTTTGTGCGCCGCGTACGGGCACGGGGGGCGATGCGCGTCACGCGTGGCCTGGTGGTGCAGCAGCACCAGCGTGCCGGCCAACAGCGGCTCCAGTGAAGCGGGATCGGTCAATGGAATCATGGCAAGGGCTCCTTGTGGCAACTGGAGTCACCGACGCGCGGGCTCGGCGCCGGGGCACGGTTGAGGCCACCCGAGCAACCGTACACACGCACTATATCGCGAATGATTCTCGTTTGCAACAATAGAATGCCACTACCGTGACGGCCCGCAATGATTGGGACAATTCGATGGGCGCGTTTGGACGCGGCACCGACGGGACACCCACGGGGGCGACCGCACCGGGCAGCCGCACCGCAGGCCTTTGCACAACCCGTGGGAAATCAGGTCCGGCGTGCTGGCGTCACGGTATGGGATCACGCCCCTAACGTGACCCACGGCAAATCGTGCCGGCGCGCCAAGGCGTCCAGTTCGGCGCGCGCACGGACGGCAAACCACGCCGCCAGCCTCTCGGCCGTAGCGGGCTGCAGGCAGTCCGCCGGGGTGAGCGATCCGAGTCCGGCAACCTCGCCCAGCCGCCGCACGAAATGCGGCTCCAGCGCCGCCACCGCCACACGACCATCGGCGCACGGATAGACGCGATAGCCGGCATGCGCGCCCCCCAGCAAGCCCCCCGGCGCGGTCAAACCCCAGTGACGCGGCAGCGCCAGCCACGCTGCGGCCTCGGCCAGCGCAACCTCGTGCACACCACCCCGGCCGCTGTCCTGGCGTTGCAGCAACGCGGCCAGCACCGCCTCGGTGGCCAGCAGGGCGCCGGCCATGTCGGCCAGCAGGCTGGGCGGCAAGGCGCCGCCGTCGAGCAGCCCGGCTTCGGCTTGATAGGTCAGATCGTGGCCGGCTTCTTCGGCCCGCGCACCGGCGGCCCCGACGATGCGCACCACGCACAGCCGCGGATAGCGCTGCTGCAGCGCGGCGGCATCCAGCCCCAGCTTGGCCAAGGCCGACGGACGAAACGACGTCAACA
>JANWZF010000176.1 GCA_025054905.1 Tepidimonas sp. | reverse complement strand
GCGGCGGCGGTTGGTGGCGTATGCCGACGGCGATGCGCGCCGCCTGCTCAACACGCTGGAGATGCTGGCGGTGGCCGCACGGGCGCAACGTCGCACCCAGGTCGATGAGGACTGGCTGCTGGCCACCCTGGGCGAGCGGCTACGCCGCTTCGACAAAGGGGGCGAGCAGTTTTACGACACGATCAGCGCGTTGCACAAGAGCGTGCGCGGCTCCGATCCGGATGCCGCGCTGTACTGGCTGGTGCGCATGCTCGATGGCGGGGTCGATCCGCGCTACGTGGCGCGGCGCCTGATCCGCATGGCCAGCGAAGACATCGGTCTGGCCGATCCCCGCGCGCTGCGGCTGGCCTTGGATGCGGCTGAGGTGTACGAGCGGCTGGGCAGCCCCGAGGGCGAGCTGGCGCTGGCGCAAGCCGTGCTGTACCTGGCGGTGGCCCCCAAAAGCAACGCAGCCTACACCGCCTATCAGGCGGCACGCACCTTGGTGGCGCGCGAAGGCACCCGTGCGGTGCCACTGCACCTGCGCAATGCACCGACGGCGCTGATGAAAGAGCTCGGCTACGCGCGCGGCTACCGCTATGCGCACGACGAGCCCGACGGCTTTGCTGCCGGCGAGCGCTATTTCCCCGATGGCATGGACGAGGTGCGCCTGTATGAGCCGGTGCCGCGCGGGCTGGAGCTGCGCATCGCAGAGCGGCTGGCCGAACTGCGCCGGCGCAATGCCCAGGCGCGGGCGCAGCACCAGGGTCGCGCGAGCGACCATCAGGCTGGCTAATGCAGGCGCTGAAACATCGATGGGTCTGCTGATGAAGACGGGCGGGTGCGGGGATTGCTTCGCATGGGCCCCGAAGTCGTGACCCCGGACTAGGGCAAACCAGCACCTTCGGGTGCGGACCGCTTGGCTACAATCCGCGCACTTCAACCCGCCCCAAGGCCGCATCACGGCTGGCACTGGCGGGTTTTTTGCTGACCCGGCCGGCCAGGAGCGACCGGGGTGGCCGGTTCCTCACAATGGAGAAACGTTCATGGATGTTTTGCTACAGCAGATCATCAATGGGCTGGTGCTGGGCAGCATGTACGCGCTGGTGGCACTGGGCTACACGATGGTCTACGGCATCATCGGGCTGATCAACTTTGCCCACGGTGATGTGCTGATGGTGGGAGCGCTGACCAGCTGGACCATCATCAGCTGGGCCCGCGAGGCCTCGCCTGGCATGCCCGGCTGGGCGGTGCTGGCGCTGGCAGCCCTCATCTCGATGGGGGTGTGCGCGGTGCTCAATTTCAGCATCGAAAAGCTGGCATACAAGCCGTTGCGTACCTCGCCCCGGCTGGCCCCGCTGATCACCGCCATCGGCATGAGCATCCTGCTGCAGACGCTGGCGATGATCATCTGGAAACCCAACCCCAAGTCGTATCCGACGCTGCTGCCCAGTGAGCCGTTCAACCTGGGTGGCGCCGTGATTTCGCCGACCCAGGTGACCATTCTGGCCACCACGGCGATCGTGCTGTCGCTGTTGATGTTCATCGTCAACAAGACCAACCTCGGCCGCGCGATGCGCGCCACCGCCGAAAACCCGCGCGTGGCGGCGCTGATGGGCATCAAGCCCGATGTGGTGATCTCGGCCACGTTCGTCATCGGCGCGATGCTGGCGGCCATCGCCGGCATCATGTGGGCGTCCAACTATGGCACCGTGCAGCATTCGATGGGCTTCATGCCGGGGCTCAAAGCCTTCGTGGCGGCGGTCTTTGGCGGCATCGGCAACCTGGCCGGCGCCGTGGTGGGGGGCATCGCGCTGGGGTTGATCGAGTCGCTCGGGGCGGGCTACCTGGGGCCGCTGACCGGTGGTTTTCTGGGCAGCCAGTATTCCGACATCTTTGCGTTCATCGTGCTGGCCATCGTGCTGACGCTGCGTCCTTCCGGGCTGCTGGGCGAGCGCGTGGCGGACCGGGCCTGAAGGGTCAGCAGAAGGAGATCGCAATCATGACCCCGACCCCTGCTTCGAAAAACCGCTATCTGGCCTTTGCCGTGGCCGCGGTGGCCATGCTCGTGCTGCCGTTGCTGTTGCAGGCCACGGGCAGCAATTCGTGGATGCGCATCGTCGATGTGGCGCTGCTGTACGTGATGCTGGCGCTGGGCCTGAACATCGTGGTGGGCTTTGCCGGTCTGCTCGATCTGGGCTTCATCGCCTTTTTCGCCGTCGGTGCCTACCTCTACAGCCTGCTGGCCTCGAGCCATCTAGCCGATCACTTCCCCACCATCGCCGCGATGTTTCCCAACGGGTTGCACATCAGCTTCTGGATCGTGATCTTCATCGCCGCGCTGTTGGCAGGCCTGACCGGGCTGATGCTGGGCTACCCGGTGCTGAAGCTGCGGGGCGACTACCTGGCCATCGTCACGCTGGGCTTTGGCGAGATCGTGCGCATCTTCATGCTCAATCTGGACCGCCCGATCAACATCACCAACGGCCCGAAGGGCATCGCCGGAGTCGATGCGGTGACGGTGTTCGGCCACAACATGGGGCAGCGCCTGACGCTGGAGCTGGGCGGCTGGCGTTACACGTTCGAGTCGGTGACGTTGTACTACTACCTGATCCTGTTCTTCGTCGTGCTGACGGTGGTGGTGTGCTACCGCCTGGCCGATTCGCGCATCGGGCGTGCCTGGATGGCGATCCGCGAGGACGAAATCGCGGCCAAGGCGATGGGGATCAACACGCGCAACCTCAAGCTGGCCGCCTTTGGCACCAGCGCGACGTTCGGTGGTGTGGCCGGAGTGCTGTTCGCTTCGCTGATGCGCGGCGTCTATCCGGAGTCGTTCGTGCTGATGGAGTCGGTGATGATCGTGGCCATGGTGGTGCTGGGGGGGTTGGGGCATATTCCCGGCGTCATCCTGGGCGCGCTGCTGCTGGCCGGGCTGCCCGAGTTGCTGCGCCACCTGGCCGGCCCGCTGCACCACCTCACCGATGGGCGGCTGGCGCCCGAGATCCTGCGCCAGCTGCTGATCGCGCTGGCGATGATCGTCGTGATGCTGTTGCGTCCGCGTGGCCTGTGGCCGGCGCCTGAGCACGGCAAGTCGCTGAGCAAGTAAGGACGGAAGGACGTTTCGATCATGAGCGACACCATTCTGAAGGTCAGCGGCGTCTCCAAGCGCTTCGGCGGCCTGCAGGCGCTGTCCGACGTCGGCATCGAGATCAAGCGCGGCCAGGTCTATGGCCTGATCGGCCCCAACGGTGCCGGCAAGACGACGTTCTTCAACGTGCTGACCGGTCTGTACACCCCCGACAGCGGGCAGTTCGAGCTCGATGGTCAGCCCTACACCCCCACCGCCGTGCACGAAGTGGCCAAAGCGGGCATTGCGCGCACGTTCCAGAACATCCGGCTGTTTGCCGAAATGACCGTGCTGGAAAATGTGATGGTGGGCCGCCACGTGCGCACGCGCTCGGGCATCCTGAGCGCCATCCTGCGCACGCCGGCCTTCAAGGCCGAGGAAAAAGCCATCGCCGGGCGCGCCATGGAGCTGCTGGAGTATGTCGGCATCGCCAAGTACGCCGATTACAAGGCGCGCACGCTGTCCTATGGGGACCAGCGCCGGCTGGAAATCGCGCGCGCCCTGGCCACGGACCCCAAGCTGATCGCACTGGATGAGCCCGCCGCCGGCATGAACGCCACCGAGAAGGTGCAGCTGCGTGAGCTGATCGACCGCATTCGCCGCGACAACCGCACCATCCTGCTGATCGAGCACGACGTCAAGCTCGTCATGGGCCTGTGCGACCGGGTCACGGTGCTGGACTATGGCAAGCAGCTGGCCGAAGGCACACCGGCCGAAGTGCAGAAGAACCCCAAGGTGATCGAGGCCTATCTGGGCACCGGAGGACATTGAGATGGCCAACACCCTGTTGCAAGTCACGGGCCTGAAGGTCTCCTACGGCGGGATCAAGGCGGTCAAGGGCATCGACCTGGAGGTGCGTGAGGGCGAGCTGGTCACGCTGATCGGCTCCAACGGCGCGGGCAAGACCACCACGATGAAGGCCATCACCGGCATGCTGCTGGCCGAAGGCGGCGACATCGTCTATCAGGGGCAGTCGATCCGTGGGGTCGGTTCGTGGGACCTGGTCAAGCGGGGCTTGGCGATGGTGCCCGAAGGACGCGGGGTCTTCACGCGCATGACGATCCTGGAAAACCTGCTGATGGGCGCCTACGTGCGCACCGACAAGGCCGAGATCCAGCGCGACATCGAGCGCATGTTCGAGCTGTTTCCACGCCTGAAGGAGCGCCGCGACCAGCTCGCCGGCACGATGTCCGGCGGTGAGCAGCAGATGCTGGCCATGGCCCGCGCACTGATGAGCCGGCCCAAGCTGCTGCTGCTGGATGAGCCTTCGATGGGCCTGTCGCCGATCATGGTCGACAAGATCTTTGAGGTGGTGCGCGACGTGCATGCCCAGGGCATGACAATCCTGTTGGTGGAGCAAAACGCCCGCCGCGCGCTGCAGGTGGCCGACCGCGGCTATGTGATGGACTCGGGCGAGATCATCATGCACGGGCAGGCGCGCGCGATGCTGGACGACCCCAAGGTGCGCGCGGCTTACCTGGGCGAAGCCGCAGCGGTCTGAGCCGGCGTTGCCCGACCTACAATCGAGGGCTTGGCCGCGATGCGCGGCCAAGCCCTTTTCGTTCATTCTTGCCCAGGGGATATCGCCTGGGCCCGCCACGCACCATGACCCCTACCGAGATCGCCCACCCCGCGCCCGCGGCCGATGACAACCAGCTGATCGCCGAGCGCCGCGCCAAGCTTGCCGCACTGCGCGCGGCGGCGCAGCAGGCGGGCACGGCTGCCTTCCCCAACGACGTGCGCCCCCAGCACCGCGCCGAGCAGCTGCAGGCCGAATACGGCCACATGAGCAACGAGCTGCTGGAGCCGATGCGCGCCCGCGTCAGCGTGGCCGGACGCATGATGCTCAAGCGTGTCATGGGCAAAGCCAGCTTCGCCACGCTGCAGGATGCTTCCTTCGGCCCCACCGGTGGGCGCATCCAGCTCTACGTCACCCGCGATGGCGTAGGGGAAGAGGCCTACGAGGCGTTCAAGCACTGGGATCTGGGCGACATCCTGTACGCCGAAGGCACGCTGTTCAAGACCCGCACCGGTGAACTGTCGATCAAGGTCGAGCGGCTGCGCCTGGTGGTCAAGAGCCTGCGGCCGCTGCCGGACAAATTCCATGGCGTGCACGACCCCGAGCTCAAGGCGCGCCAGCGCTACGTGGACCTGATGACCGATGTGGCCACCCGCCAGCGCTTCGTGGCACGCAGCCAGGCTGTCACGGCGCTGCGCGAACACATGGTGCAGCACGGTTTTCTGGAGGTGGAGACGCCGATGCTGCATCCGATCCCCGGCGGGGCCAACGCGCGTCCGTTCGTGACCCATCACCACGCGCTGGATCAGGACATGTATCTGCGCATTGCGCCCGAGCTGTACCTGAAGCGGCTGCTGGTCGGGGGTTTTGAGCGCGTCTTCGAAATCAACCGCAATTTCCGCAACGAAGGCATCAGCGTGCGGCACAACCCGGAATTCACGATGATGGAGTTCTACGCCGCCTACTGGAATCACGCCGACATGATGGCCTTCACCGAGGACATGATCCGCCGTGTCGCGCACGCGGTCTGTGGTGGGGGCCAGCTGGTCTACCAGGGCCGCGACGTCGATTTGGAGGCACCGTTTGAGCGCCTGACCATCCGCGAGGCCATCCTGCGCTACAGCGACGCCGGCGCGCGCGTGGATGATGCCGACTGGCTGCGCGAGCAGCTTCGCCGCCTCGGGCTGGATGAGGCCAAGGAGCGGTTGGCGCAGCGCAGCCTGGCCGGGCTGCAGGTTCTGTACTTCGAGGAAGTCGTCGAAGACAAGCTGTGGCAGCCCACCTTCATCTGCAATCATCCGACCGAGATTTCACCGCTGGCGCGTGCCAGCGATGCCGACCCCACGATCACCGAGCGCTTCGAGCTCTACATCACCGGGCGCGAGATCGCCAACGGCTTTTCCGAGCTCAACGACCCCGAAGACCAGGCCGAACGCTTCCACGCCCAGGTGGCCCACAAGCAGGCCGGTGACGAAGAGGCGATGTACTTCGATGCGGACTACATCCGGGCGCTGGAATACGGCATGCCGCCCGCTGGCGGTTGCGGGGTGGGCATCGACCGGCTGGTGATGCTGCTGACCGACAGCCCCAGCATCCGCGACGTGATCCTCTTTCCCGCCCTGCGGCGGGAGGGTTGATCAGGCGTAGGCCTGCAGCGCCTGACGCAGCTTTTTCAACGCCGCGGCCTCGATCTGGCGGATGCGCTCGGCGCTGACGCCAAATTCGTCGGCCAGCTCCTGCAGCGTCTTGCCGCCGTGACCGTCGTCGCCGACGTTGAGCCAGCGCTCGGTGATGATGCGGCGCGAACGCTCGTCCAGCTGCGCCAGGGCCTGCTCGATGCCTTCGGTGGCCAGCTTTTCGCGCTCGCGCGCAGCCAGCACCTCGGTGGGCTCATGCCGCGGGTCGGCCAGGTACGCGATCGGGGCCAGCGCCTCCTCGCCGTCCTCGTTGGGCAGCGGGTCGAGCACGACATCGCTGCCACTCATGCGCGCCTCCATCTCGATGACCTCCTCGCGCTTGACGCCCAGGTCGCGCGCGATGGTGTCGATCTCGGCGGGCGTCAGTCGCTCGCGCACCGGTTCACCCTCGGCGTTGTCGGCTTTCAAGCCGGCTTTGAGCGAGCGCAGATTGAAGAACAGCTTGCGCTGGGCCTTGGTGGTGGCCACCCGCACCATGCGCCAGTTGCGCAGGATGAACTCGTGGATCTCGGCCTTGATCCAATGCACCGCATAGCTGACCAGGCGTACTCCCTGGGCCGGATCGAAGCGCTTGACCGCCTTCATCAGGCCGACGTTGCCTTCCTGGATCAGGTCGGCCTGCGGCAGGCCATAGCCCAGGTACTGGCGCGAAATCGCCACCACCAGCCGCAGGTGCGACAGCACCAGCTTGGCGGCGGCTTCCAGATCGTGCTGCTCACGCCAGCGACGCGCACAGTCGCGTTCCTCCTCGGCGCTGAGCATCGGGATGCGGTTGACCGCGCTGATGTAGGCATCCAGGTTGCCCAGCGGCGGCAGCGTCAGGCTGCGGCTCCAGGCGGCAGGGGCCGGCAACGAGGCGGCAGCAGCATTGGGGGCCAGGGCAAACGTGGCGCTCATCGGTTCTCCTCTTTTCCGTCTGCGCAGATCATGGGATTCATATTAGCACTCTCTTTGATCGAGTGCTAACGACGGAGTTCCCCCCGGGTTGACGACATCCACACGCCCTGCGATGCTTGCCTCACGCGGGGCTCAAGCCTCAGGAGCGGTGTCGATGCGACGGTGGTGGGCGGTGGCAGGGCTGGCTGTGGCGTTGGCGGCCCGGGCGGTGGAGTTGCGGGTAGAGACCGTGGCGGCGGGGTTGGAACACCCCTGGGCCGTGGCCTTTTTGCCCGATGGCCGCTATCTGGTGACCGAGCGGCCGGGGCGGCTGCGCGTGGTGCAGCCCGATGGTCGGCTGGGCCCGCCGTTGCCTGGTGTGCCGCGCGTCGATGCGGTGGGGCAAGGCGGGCTGCTGGATCTGGTGCTCGATCGTGATTTCCAGCGCAACCGTCAGCTCTATTTCTGCTATGCCGAGCCGGGCGCCGAGGGCAACGCCACGGCGCTGGCGCGTGCGCGCCTGAGCGCCGATGCCAGCCGTCTGGAGGCGGTGCAGGTGATTTTTCGCCAGCAGCCCCGCGTGGCCAGCCGGCTGCATTTTGGCTGCCGTATCGTGCAGGCGCCCGATGGCACGCTGCTGTTGACCTTGGGGGAGCGCTACCACCGCATGGCTGATGCGCAGCGGCTGGACAATCACCTGGGCAAGATCGTGCGCCTGCATCCGGACGGATCGGTGCCGCTGGACAATCCATTCGTCGGCCGCAGCGACGCCTTGCCCCACATCTGGAGCTATGGTCATCGCAACCCCCAAGGCGCGGTGTGGGGGCCGGATGGCCGCCTGTGGATTCACGAGCACGGTCCACAAGGTGGCGACGAACTCAACCGACCCGAGCCCGGGGGCAACCACGGCTGGCCGGTGGTGACGTTCGGCGAACAGTACGGTGGCGGGCCGATCGGGGAAGGCACCCACAAGCCCGGCATGGTGCCGCCGCTGCACCACTGGACGCCATCGATCGCGCCGTCGGGCATGGCGTTGTTGACCAGCGAGCGCTACGGGCCGGCCTGGCGTGGCAGCCTGTTCATCGGTGCGTTGCGGGGGCAACACCTGCTGCGGCTGGAGCTGGACGGCACCCGCGTGCGCAGGCAGCAGCCGCTGCTCCAGGAACTGGGTGAGCGCATCCGCGATGTGCGCCAGGGTCCCGACGGCTGGCTCTACGTGCTGACCGATGCGCCCAACGGTCGCCTGCTGCGCCTGCTGGCGCAGCCCTGATTGCGGCTAGACTGTGGATCATGGTTGATTGATCAGACAAGGAGCCATCGACATGCGACGAATCCAAGGATGGGCGGCGTTCGGGGTCGTGTTGGTCGGCGCGTGTTGCGCCGCCGCGGCGTGGGCCGCCGACGGTGGCGTGCCGGCCTGCGAAGCCGCAGCGCGCGAGAAAAAATTGGCCGGGGCGGCCAAGACTTCGTTCATCCAAAAATGCGAGAAAGACGCCCAGGCGCGCTGCGAGGCGCAGGCAAGCGAGAAAAAGCTGGCGGGGGCGGCCAAGACCAGCTTTGTCAACAAATGCCTGCGCGAGACGCCTACACCAGCCCAGTGAGGCGCCCAGCGGTGCTGACGCTGCAGCAGGCGGTGCGCGCACACCCCACGCTGGCGGAGGTGGCCGAGCGCGCGTGGGCCTCGGCGCGGCTGTTGCGGCGCGTGGCCGAGCATCTGCCACCGATGTTGCGTGCCCAGGTTCAGGCCGGGCCGCTGCAGGACGACCAGTGGTGGTTGCTGGCGGCCAATCCATCGGTGGCGGCCAAGGTGCGGCAGCTTGCCCCCGTGCTGCTGGCGGCAGCGCGCTCGGCGGGGGCGAGCCAGTTGCAGGC
>JANWZF010000148.1 GCA_025054905.1 Tepidimonas sp. | reverse complement strand
CGCACGCGGTGGGCGGGGATGGCGCGGATGCCCTCGCCGGTCACCCGGTGCCCAGCCAGCCGCGGACGGGCCCGGGCAGGCAAGGGCTGCGGGCCGAGTGGAAGCGGCGCTGCGGCGTGCTCTCCGGCTTCGGCACATCCTGCCCGCGCCGGCCGGAGGCGCGGGCCAGGCGCTCCGTGATCTCCCCCGTGCGGCGCGCGGTGCCGCGGGCGCGCGGGATCGGCCTCATCCGTAGGCGGCGCTCACGCTCCGGGTGGCCGAGGGATCACGGAGGGGGGCAGCGCCGAGAAGCGAAAGCGACACCGCCTCCGCCACGCGGATGCCGTCCACCGCCGCCGACAGGATGCCGCCCGCGTAGCCCGCGCCCTCGCCTGCCGGATAGAGGCCGCGCAGCCCGACGGACTGGAAGCTGTCGTCCCGCGTGATCCGCACCGGCGAGGAGGTGCGGGTTTCCACGCCCGTCATCACCGCGTCCTCCATGTCGAAGCCCGGGATCTGCCGGCCGAAGGCGGGCAGCGCCTCGCGCAGCGCCGCCACCGCGAAGCCGGGCAGGCAGAGCGAGAGATCGGACGGCGTGACACCCGGCTTGTAGGACGGGATCACCGCCCCGAGCGCGGTAGAGGGGCGGCCTGCCAGGAAATCCCCCACGCGCTGCGCCGGCGCGCGGTAGTTCCCGCCGCCGGCCGCGAAGGCCTTCGCTTCCCAGTGCCGCTGGAAGCCGATGCCGGCCAGCGGTCCCGGGTGTTCGTCGCTCTCGTAGGGCGCGAAATCGGCCGGGGCGATGCCGACGACAAGGCCGGCATTGGCGTTGCGCTCGGCGCGGGAATACTGGCTCATGCCGTTGGTCACCACGCGCCCGGGTTCCGAGGTGGCGGCGACCACCGTGCCGCCCGGGCACATGCAGAAGCTGTACACCCCGCGGCCGTTGCTGACGTGGTGCACCAGCTTGTAGGCTGCCGCCCCGAGCAGCGGGTGGCCGGCGTGGCGGCCCCAGCGCGCGCGGTCGATCAGGCTTTGGGGATGCTCGATGCGCACCCCGATCGAAAACGGCTTGGGCTGCATCGGCACCCCGGCCGCGTGCAGCGCCTCGAACGTGTCACGCGCGCTGTGGCCCAGCGCCAGCACCACGTGCGTGGCGGGCAGCTCGTGCAGCTCGCCGCGTGCCAGATCACGCACGCGCAGCGCACGCAGCTGCTGCCGGCCCGTGCGGGTCTCGGCCACGACAAAGCCCTCCACGCGCTGCTCAAAGCGCACCTCGCCGCCCAGCGCTTCGATGCGCGCCCGCAGGCCCTGCACCACCTTGACCAACCTGAAGGTGCCGATGTGCGGGTGCGCCTCAAACAGAATGTCGGCCGGCGCGCCCGCCTCCACGAACAGCTGCAGCACACGCCGGCCGAGATGGCGCGGATCCTTGACCTGGCTGTACAGCTTGCCATCGGAAAACAGCCCGGCGCCGCCTTCGCCGAACTGCACGTTGGACTCCGGGTTCAGGATGCGTCGCCGCCACAGCCCCCAGGTGTCCTGCGTGCGCTGGCGCACCGGTCGGCCGCGCTCCAGCACGATGGGGCGCAGGCCCATCTCGGCCAGCGTCAGGGCTGCCAGAATGCCGCACGGTCCAAAGCCCACCACCACGGGCCGGGTGGACCCAGGCGCAGCGCCGAAGGCATGGGCCACCGCGGGCGGCCGCCACGTCATGTCCGGCGTGCGCTGCACATGGGGGTGGTGCGCCAGCCGCTGCAGCGCCGCCTCTTCAGTGGCAGGGTCGACCAGCGCCACATCGACGATGTAGACCGCGCGGATCTGTGCGCCGCGGGCGTCGAAGGCGCGCTTGAACACCTGCAGCTGCGCAATCTCGCCCGCCGCCACGCCCAGCGTGGCCGCGGCCAGCGCGCACAGCGCTTCGATCGGGTGGGGTGGCGCAGCCCGGTCGGCTTCGGTTTCGGCCGGCGCATCGGCGGCGCGACGCTGCGGCAGGGGCAGCGCCGCCAAAGGCAGTTTCAATTCACTGATGCGGATCATGGTCATGCGGGGCCCGTGGCGATCGGGCAGCAGCGATGGCTGCGCCGATGAGAGCCGCGGTGCGCCAGCCGCCGGCTTAGCTCTCGTTTTCGACCCGGTTGCGCCCGCCCGCCTTGGCGCGGTACACCGCGCGGTCGCTGGCTTGCAGCATCTGGTCGGCTGTCTGGTCGCCCTGCGGGTCCTGGGAGGGTGGCACGCGGCTGTGCACGCCGACGCTGACGGTCACCGGGATGCTGAGTTGACCCACGATCAGCGGGCCGGCTTGCACGGCTTCACGCACCGCCTCGGCCACCTTGATGGCGGCGTCACGGTCGGTGTCGGGCAGCAGCACCACGAATTCCTCGCCGCCGTAGCGGGCGAGCAGGTCGTGGCGGCGCAAGCGCTGCTGGATGCGGTGGGCCACTTCGCGCAGCACCGCATCGCCGGCCGGATGGCCGTAGCGGTCGTTGACCTGCTTGAAATGGTCGATGTCGATCATCAAGACTGCCAACGGGCGCTCGCCGCGGCGCGCCAGCGACAGGGCGCATTCAAAGCGGTCCATCAGGGCACGGCGGTTGGCCGTGCCGGTCAGCGCGTCGTGGGTGGCGGCGTCGTGCAGGCGAGCCAGCGCCTGCTCCATCTGCATCAGCACAAAGCCGATCGTGTTGGTCAGCAGCGCCATCAGCACCACCAGGTAGGTCATGGCCTGCGCTTCCGGGGGCACGCGCAGCTGCGCGGGGCCCGTGCCAGAATGCAGCATATAAACCGTGCGCAGGGTCAGGATCACCACCATCGCCGTCGTGCCGGCCAGCAGCAGCCAGCGGCCGGCCACGCGCGGGGCATCGCGGCCTGGCATCCAGGCGTGCCAGGCAAACACCAGCCCTTGCAGCGTCAGCACCACCCCCAGCGCGGTGTTGCGCGTCAGGTCGTCGTTGAGCCACAGCAGGGCATTCAGCACCATCAGCGGTACCGTGCCCCACACCAGCACCGGCGACAGACGGCGCGCCTGCGGACCATGGAAGTGCTGCAGCGCCACCGTGTGCATCGGCAGCGTCAGGCCCGTCAACAGGTTGGTCAGCAGGATCGACAGTTCAACCTGACCCGCAAAGCGCAGGGCAAACGCCCCGTAGGAAGCCGCGTTGACCAGCAGTCCGGCACCCCACCACAGCAATCCCACGTGCCGCTGCAGGCGCAGCGCGACAAACAGGACCGCACCGCCCAGCACGACACTGGCCGCAATCAGCACCACGAGGATGGTGGGCAGGTCAAGGTTCATTGGGGTGGGGACGCTGGGGACTGACGAGGCTGCATCATAGGAGACGGGACCGACGCGCACAATCATGGGCCCCACGGACCGGGGTGTTGGCGATTTCCAGCGGATGGCTAGGGTTGCCCGAATAACGGCGATAATCGACCCGGTGAAGCCCGCCTGACCGCCGCTGGCGCAAGGCCCGCAAGGGCGCGCTGGAGGAACGTCCGGACTGCCCAGGGCGGCGTAGGAGGTAACGCCTCTCCACCGTGAGGTGCGGATCAGAGCCACAGAGACGAGCCGGTTCAGACCGGGGTGAAACGCGGCAATCTCTACGCGCAGCAACACCAAGTAGGCCAGCCTGGGGGCAACCCCTGCCCGTGGCCCGCGGGCCGAGCTGGCGGGTAGGTGGCATCGAGCCGACCGGGTGACCGGCGGCCCAGAGGAATGGCGGTCACGTGGGGGCAACCCCGCGCACAGAATCCGGCGTACCGGCGGACTTCACCCTTTCGCCTCA
>JANWZF010000118.1 GCA_025054905.1 Tepidimonas sp. | reverse complement strand
GGGCAATTCGTGCAAGACATGGTCGAGCCGGCGGTGGTGCGCCTGTTTCAGGAGCGGGGCATTCCCGTGCATCGGGTCTATCCCAACGCGGTCTCGCGCAACGATGCGGGCGAGGCTGTGATGGAGATCGATCTACTGGTGATCAATGGTGATCATGCGATTGCGGTGGAATGCAAGAGTCGGTTGTCGAGCGAAGACGTGGATGAGCACCTGGAGCGGCTTGCGCGCTTCAAGGCGTGTTTTCCTGAGCATGGGGACAAGATCCTGCACGGGGCGGTGGCGGCGATGGGAGCGCCGGAAGAAGCGGTGCGCCATGCCGAGCGGCAAGGGCTGTATGTGCTCGTGCAGGCAGACGACGACGTCGTGTTGCGGAACCATCCCGACTTTGTGCCGAGGAGCTGGTAGCGGTCTTGGCCCCAGGCGGGCGTTTTGCTCTGGAATAGAACAAGAAGGGCGCCCACTTGGCAGGCCGTTGAAAAAGTGCTCATCAAAGCAGCCCAGGGGCTGCCTGCGTTGATTTTCAGTCCGCTGGTGCCGTATTTCCGGCTCTTGGCAGCCCTTGTCGGGGCCTGTTGCTGGCCCTTTTGCCCATTTGGCGAAGCCTTTTGAGGCTTTCGGGCGCACTTCAGGCCATGCATCACGCATGATGCGCGTCCCACCACCCGCCAATGGAGCCCATGCGTACCAGGTTGTACGTGGCAAAGCACAGCAGCGCCTGCCCCGCCAACCTGGCTTGCCCAATCAGTTTGGTCTTGGCCAGACCACCCACGGTCTTGATCCAGCCAAAGGCCTCTTCGATGCGCTTGCGCACACGCAGGCTGGTCTTGTAGCCCTGGTGCCGTGTGGTGCGACCGTCCATGGCCGAGTGCTGCGCCTTGGCTGCCACGTGCGGGGTATCACCCAGCTTGCGACAGCCTTCGACCAAGGCCTTGCAGTCGTAGCCCTTGTCCGCCCCCACGGTGAGCCGGCGGGCTTGGCGCTTTGGGCGCGCGAGCATCTTGAGTGCGGCCTGCCGCTCGGCGGTGCCGCCGGCGTGGGTGTCGTTGCTGCGGGTCTGGCCCTTGAAATCCAGGTTCAGACCCACGAACCAGCGGTCCAGCAGGTTGTCGTCGATAGCCTCCACCAGCAGCCGCTTGCTGCGGATGGAAAACAGGATTGGCAGCAGCAGCGCCTTGAGCAGCATCTCCGGTGGCACCGAGGGGCGGCCACGGCGGGCGTACAACGCATCAAACTCGGCCGTCATGCTGGCCAGCAGCGCATCCACCACCACGCGCAGCTTGCGCAGCGGGTGCTAGGCCGGTACCCGCTCTTCAAGGCTGATGTCGCTGAACATCGCTGCCTGAAAGTTCTGTGTGCCCCTTCTCTTCGCTGTCCGGTGTCTTGTCGTCGCCGTGGCTCACATGGTACCCCAGACAGGACGGCCGCGGGGAGTTTTTCAACGGCCTGTTAAGGCATCGCATGCGGATCTGCAAGGCGGGTGTCCATGACCCTTGACCCACTCCAGGCCCAACGCGAAGCTTCGCGGGTCGCGCGCTTGCCCGGGGTGCTCACCGCCAACACCGGCATGCAGCTGACAGGGGCATTGCAGCGCATGCCGATGGGCGCTGCTGTTCATGTTCCGTTCAGGCCGTCTCCGTACGATGAGGTCGCCGATCTGCCGGCTCTTTCTGTGGATACACACCATGAGCGATTCTTCCAAAGGCTACCAGTTCACCTTCAGCGGCAACACTGTGGTGGCTGTCTATGAAGTCGAGCGTGCGCGCGTAAAACTCAAGCGCATGGACCGTGATGAAACGTGGTCGTTGGACGGCCTGGACGTGACCAGGATCGTGACCAAATTTGGCAAGGTGCAGACCAGTGTTTACACCGATACCAATCGGGATGGTGTCTTCCAGAAAACCTTCGAAGTAGAGGTGTTGACGGGCGCGAACCCGCATGCGTTGGAGACCTACAAGTTCAGTTTGGCAAGCGGCAGAGCCGCCACCGGTGAGTCTGTCGTTGAAGGCGATGTCATCACGGGAGTGATGGAGCTGCAGCGTCACGGATGGAAGGTGGACCGCATCGACGCGAACGAGACGTTCCAGGTGTTCAAAGTCAACGGTGATAGCCTGATTCTCAGGACGAAGACCGAGTGGAGCGGCAAAATCGATTTCAGCGTATTTCGCGACGATGACCACGATGGCTTGTGGACTGAAATTGCGGATGGCGAAACCTTCGGGACATTCGTGACTCCGAGCGGCGTGGTTGATCTGGTGGGGATCGTGAACGCGGGGCTTTTGCAGGCCGCCGATGCGTTGATTGCATAAGCAGCGATCTGAACGTTACTGCCGGTCCGGTTGCGCATCATTCTCCCTGTAAATCCCGTTTTGGCTGTTGTCTGCAGTTCGGGGGCAGGTCAGATGCGCCGCGGCCACCTGCGCAGGTTGACACGTCAGCGCCGCCGCGTCCGCGCGGCTTCCTGCTCGCGCAGCAGGGTTTGCACGTGGCGGATGCGGGCATCCAGCACGGCCAGATCGTGCCAGTCGTCGCTGCGCCGCTCTTGGGCCAGACGCTGGGCGGCGCGCAGGCGGTCCAGGGCGCCGGTGAGGTCGAGCTGGGCCAGGCGGGCCTCGGCCTCGGCATGGCCGGCGCGCACGGGCTGGCCCAGCAGTTGGTGCAGGCTGGCCAGGGCCTCCCAGGCGCTGGCATCGTCGGGGTGCTGCACGCACCAGGCTTGCAGGCGCGCGCGCGCTGGCTGCGCCAGCTCCGGATGTGCGGCCGTGCTGGCGGCCTGCGCGGCCAGCAGCAGGCCGGCGCGGCTGCCGTCGGCCAGCGCTTCGGTGGCCAGCGCCTCCACGCGGGCGCGCGCGGCGCTGGGCAAGGCGGGTTCGGCCCACAGGCGGGTGAGCACTTCCAGGTGCAGCCAGCGGGCGCTGCGCTGGGCCGCGGCGTCCGCGGGGGTGTTGGCCTGCAGGGCCGCCACCGCGCGCAACGCGGCGTCGGGCTGGCGCTGCAAGGCCGCCGCCAACGCGGCCGCGTAGGCGTTGGCCGGATCCTGCAGCGGCCGTTGGGCCTGCACACGCAGGCGCTCGGCGCTGGGGTCGGCCAGCACGCGCGCGCGCGCGGCCATCTGCGCGTGCCAGTCGGGCGAGACCACGGGCGCGGTGCTGGCCGCGCCACCCTGCAGGCCCAGGCGCGCGCGCATGTCGGCGATGCGCTCGGTGGTCAGCGGGTGGCTGCGCAGGTAGGGGTAGCTGCCGTCGTCGTTGAGGCGCGCGGATTGTTGCAGGCGCTCGAACATGCCGATGAAGCCCTGGCCGTCGAAGCCGGCGGCCTGCAGCACCGCCAGGCCGATGCGGTCGGCCTCGCGCTCCATGTCGCGCGAAAAGTTCAGCTGCCCCTGCAGCGCCACGGCTTGTCCGCCGGCGATGGCGGCACTGGCGATGTCGGCGTTTTTGGCGGCGCTGGCGGCCAGCGCCCCCAGGATCATGGCCGCCAGCACCAGCGGGGCCTGCTGGCTTTGGCGCGTCAGCAGGCGCGCGATGTGGCGCTGGGTGACGTGGCTGAGTTCGTGCGCCAGCACGCTGGCCAGTTCGTCGGGCCGCTGGGTGACGCCGATCAACCCCAGGTGCACGCCCAGGTAGCCGCCCGGCAGCGCAAAGGCGTTGACGCTGGCGTCGCGCCCCATCAGCAGCCGCCAGGCGTAGCGGGCGGCCAGTTCGTCGCTGAGTTCGCCGCGCTGGCGCGCACCGGCCAGCAGCGGCTGCCACAGCGCCTGCAGCAGCTCGGCCAGCGGGGCGTCGTCCAG
>JANWZF010000108.1 GCA_025054905.1 Tepidimonas sp. | reverse complement strand
CCCGCGATCAGCGCCCGGTCGGGTTCATGGCCAGTTTCCTTTTCGATCAGACTGGCCAGGATCAGCGCCTCTTGCGCACTACGCAGGGGCAGATCGGGGGCACGCTGAGCCCATGCCTGGGCCAAGCGCTCGTCCATGGCGCGCGCGGCCTGGCGCAGCAGTTCCGACGCGCTGCTGCCTTTGGAATAAAGATAGGTGTCGGGGAAGAACCGCCCCTCGGCATGTCCGGCTGCCAGGCCCAGGTGTTGGGCCAGCCGCACCGGATCGTCACCCGGGGGCAGATCATCCCGCAGGTGCTCGGCGTGGCGCAGCGCGCGCACCACGTCGCGCACCGTCCAGCCTTCCACCAACGTGACGCGGCGCAGCGCCTGCTCACCGCGCACCAGCTTGTCCAGCAGCATCGTCGGCGTGGTGCCGGGGGCGATCTCGTAGGCACCGGCCTTGAGCTGGTGCGCTTGCCCGGACAGCCGCAGCCAGCCCACCAGCCACCATGCTGGCAGCGCCACCCCGGCATCGGCCAGGGCCTGCCCGATCTGGCGGGCCGACATGCCGGGCCGCAGCTGCACGTCGATGACCGCTGCGCCGGCCGGCAGGCGCAGCGGCAGCGGTGACCGCAGCCAGGCGACCGCTGCCACAGCCAGAACTGCCGCCACCGCCAACAGCAGCGCGGCCCAGCGCCTCGCACGGCGCCAGGGCGATCGGTGAGGGGCAGAGGTCGCAGGCATCGTGGCAGCTTGGGCATTGCGGGACAATAGCGGGGCCGATCATAGCCGGCTGCACGCCCATGGCGGCGGTGCGGCGGATGCGCAACCTGAGTGAAACGATCCATGACCGAAGCGCATAACCTTGACTGCGCACCGGCCGGCCTGGCTGGTGTCGTGCCTTTGCCCGACTGGGGGGTGTTGCGCGTGCAAGGGGCCGATGCGGCTTCTTTTCTGCACGCGCAGCTGACGCAGGACATTCTGCATCTGCCACCTGGAGGAGCGCGTCTGGCAGCATGGTGCTCGCCCAAAGGACGCATGCTGATGAGTGCGGTGGTCTGGCGGCTGGCCCCCGACGTTTGCCTGCTGGCCATGCCGCGCAGCCGGATCGCGCCGGTGTTGCGGCGCCTGGCGATGTTCGTCCTGCGCGCCAAGGTCCAGCTCGACGACGCCAGCGAAGCCTGGAGCGTGGCCGGTGCCGTCGGGGCCGCGCTGCCCGCGACGCTGGCGCCCGAGCCGTGGTCGTCCTGCGACGATGCGACTGGGCGCTGCTGGGTGCGTTTGTGGTCTGGGGCTGGCGTGGCGCGCGCGTTGGTGTTGCAGCCAGCCCATGGGCAGTGGCCGCAAGGTGGCTCCCTGACCGACGCCTGGTGGCGCTGGCTGCAGGTGATGAGCGCGGTGCCGTGGGTGACCGAGCCGGTGGTGGAAGCCTTTGTGCCGCAAATGTTGAACTACGAATCGGTCGGGGGGGTGCATTTTCAGAAAGGCTGCTACCCTGGCCAGGAGGTGGTGGCACGCACGCAGTTTCGCGGCGCGCTCAAGCGCCGCGGCACGCTGTGGCGGGTGCAGGGTCCGGTGGCGGTGGGGCAGGAGCTGTTTCACCCCAGCGATGCGCAACAGCCCGCGGGCCTGGTGGCCGATGCGGCTGCGCATCCGGCCCAGCCGGGTCTTTGGCACGCCGTGGCCAGCGTGCAGATCGCGGCGCTGGATGGGCAGGCGCTGCGGGTCGGCGGCTTGGAGGGCCCGTGTGCGTTCCCCCTGCCCCTGCCCTATGCGCTGCGCGACGATCTCTGAGCCCCTCACGGCCGCGCGATGTGCCTGATCGGTTGGGCCTGGTGGCCAGATCGCCCCGACCCGCTGTGGCTGGCCGCCAATCGCGATGAAGCCTGGGACCGGCCCACCGCGCCGCTGGCGCGCTGGCGCCTGGACGATGGCACGATCGTACTCAGCGGGCGTGACCGGCGCGCGGGCGGTGCCTGGCTGGCCTTTGGACAGGGAGGTCGGCTGGCGATGCTGACCAACGTCCGCACCGAGGGGCGAGCAACCCCTGCCCCACGCAGCCGCGGCGAGCTGGTGGTGGACTGGCTGCGGCAGCAGGCGCGGGCCCAGACGTGGACGGACTGGCTGCAAGACCATCCTGCCGACGCGTACGAGGGCTGCAACCTGGTGCTGGTCGATGGGCCGACTGGCCGCTGGCGCTGGCTGACCAACGTCGATCCGACGGGGTCTCCGGGGCTGCCTGACGACCTGCAGCAGCAGGCCGGCTGGTGGAGCGCGCCGGTGGGGCCGGGCGTGCACACGCTATCCAACGCGGCGCTGGATACGCCATGGCCCAAGGCCCGGCTGCTGCGCCGCTGCCTGCAGCAAATCACCGACGATCCACCCTCCACCGAGCGCGCGCTGTGCCGCGCGCTGCAAACCGCAGCTGCGCAGCCGGTCAGCGACGGGTCGCAGCTGCCGCTGCACCCGTGGATCCAGTGGCCACAGCGCCGCTACGGTACCCGCAGCAGCCTGGTGGTGCGGCTGGATCGCCGCGGCCTGCTGCAGGCCACCGAATGGACGTACGCCCCTGGACAGGGCAGCACCGGCATCGCTCAGGCCGCGGTCAGACGGCGCTGCATGGCCTGGTGGGGGATGCCGACCTCGTCGTAAGGCTCGCCCACCGGCTCCCATCCGTGCCGCTGGTAAAAGCCGATTGCCGAGTGCTGAGCGCTCAGGTGCAGGGTGTGGTCACCGCGCGCCTGCGCGGCTTGGGTCAGGGCCTGCAGCAGGCGCGCGCCCACCCCAATGCCGCGCAGCGCCGCATGCACGGCCATGCGGCCGATCTTGCCTACGCCCGGCTCGGCCTGCAGCAGCCGTCCAGTACCCACCGCCTGCCCCAGCCGGTTGTACGCCACCGCGTGCAGGGCCTGGGCGTCGGCTTCGTCCCACTCGTCTTGTTCCGCAATGCCCTGCTCCTGCACGAACACCGCGCGCCGCAGCGGCGCCGCATCGGCTCGAAGCTCGTTCCAGCCGCCGGTGACCACCCGCAGCATGGGTTCCCCGCGCTCGAACCCCTCGATCAAATCGCGCAACGCATCCGGCACGGGCCGCGCGCGCTGCTGGGCCAGATCGACGAACACATACACGATCTCGCCGCTGACCAGGCGCTGCTGCCCGCGCCACAGTGCCGCGGTCATCGTCAGCGAGGTGTGGCCGATGCGCTCACAGCGCAGGCCGACCTCCAGCCAGTCGTCCAGCCGCGCCGCCGCGTCGTATTCCAGCGTGGCCTTGCGCACCACCGGCTCGCCGCCCAGCTGCTGCATCGCCTGCTGGTACGGCAATCCGAGCTGGCGCCAGTATTCGGTGATGCCGACGTCGAAGTAGGTCAGGTAGTGCGCGTTGAACACGATGCCCTGCAAGTCCACCTCGGACCAGCGCACGCGCAGGCGGTGCAGACAGCGGAACTCTTGGCGTTTCATCGTCGAATCAGGGAAAATTTCAGGTTTGCTCGGCCAGGGCCCGGATTATGTTGTCGCACCAGCTCGAACTTCTGTCACCGGCGCGCGATGCCGACATTGGCATCGAGGCGGTCAACCACGGTGCCGATGCGGTCTACATCGGGGGGCCCGGATTTGGCGCGCGGGCGCAAGCGGCCAATGCCCTGCCCGACATCGAGCGCCTGGTGCGCCACGCGCATCGCTACCATGCGCGCGTCTTTGTCACGCTCAACACCATCCTGCGGGATGACGAGCTGGAGGCGGCGCGCCGGCTGGCCTGGCAATGCCACGACATCGGCGTGGATGCCCTGATCATCCAGGACATGGGCCTGCTGGAGCTGGATCTGCCGCCCATCGAGCTGCACGCCAGCACGCAGTGCGACATTCGGACCCCCGCCAAGGCGCGCTTTCTGCAGGACGTGGGGTTTTCGCAGATCGTGCTGGCGCGCGAGCTGAGTCTGCCGCAGATCGCGGCCATCGATGCGGCCTTGGGCCCGCGGCAGGCGCCGCAGCGGGCGGTGCTGGAATTTTTTATCCACGGGGCCTTGTGTGTGGCCTACAGCGGCCAGTGCTATGTCAGCCACGCCTACACCGG
This sequence comes from Tepidimonas sp., assembly GCA_025054905.1. Classification (GTDB taxonomy): domain Bacteria; phylum Pseudomonadota; class Gammaproteobacteria; order Burkholderiales; family Burkholderiaceae_C; genus Tepidimonas. Next base: position 999 of record JANWZF010000108.1, on the reverse strand, counting down.
TCGCAGCGCCAACCGCGGCGATTGCTCGCAGGCCTGCCGCCTGCCCTGGGAGGTGCGCGATGCGCAGGGGCGCATCCTGGCGCGCGACAAGCACGTGCTGTCGATGAAGGACAACAACCAAAGCGCCAACCTGCGCGCCCTCATCGACGCAGGGGTGCGCAGCTTCAAGATCGAGGGGCGCTACAAGGACATGGGCTATGTGAAAAACATCACCGCCCACTACCGCCGCCTGCTGGATGCCATCCTGGAGGAGCGCCCGGAACTGGCGCGCAGCTCCAGCGGACGCTGCACCTACACCTTCACGCCCGACCCGGACCAGAATTTCAACCGCGATTTCACCGACTATTTCGTGCGCGGGCGTCAGCTGGACATCGGCGCCTTCGACAGCCCGAAAAACCCCGGGCGGCCCATTGGCTGGGTGGTGCGACTGGCTGCGGATCACCTGGAGATTGAAACCGACGACCCGGCGCTGGAGCTGGCCAACGGCGACGGCCTGTGCTACCACGACGCGCGCCAGCAGCTGGTGGGGCTGCAGGCCAACCGTGTCGAGCGGCTGGGGCCAGGCCCCGAGGGCGGCACGCGCTGGCGCGTCGTTCCGAAAGATCCGATCGCCGCGCTGCCCGGGCTGCGCCGGGGCATCCGGGTCCATCGCAACCGCAGTGCGGCCTGGGAGCGTCAGCTGCAGAAAAAAACCGCCGAACGCCGCATCGGGGTGTGGCTGCGCCTGCATCCGCAGGGCGATGATCTGGTGCTGGAGCTGATCGACGAGGATGGCTGCCGCGGGCAGGCGCGGCTGGCCGGGCCATTCGAGCCGGCCCAGGACGCCGCGCGCAACGCGACCCTGCTGCGTCAGGGCCTGACCCGCCTGGGCGACACCGTGTTGCAGCCGATCGAGGTGCAGCTGGAGCTGCCCACTGCCTGGTTCGTGCCGCCCTCACGCCTCAACGAGCTGCGCCGTGCAGCGGTGCAGGCCTTGCTGCACAGCCGCGAGGCGGCCCG
>JANWZF010000100.1 GCA_025054905.1 Tepidimonas sp. | reverse complement strand
TCGGCATGGCCGTGGCGGTGGTGCCCAAGGCCAACCTGCCGCGCAAGCCCGAGGCTGCCTTCGCCCGCGCCACCGAAGGGCTGACCCTGCACGGCGTGGAGCGGGTCGAGGAGGCCCTGGAGGTCGTGCGCGGGTGGGGGTAGACCGATCCAGCCTGGACCCGCACGTCCGGACGGCACCCCCCGATGCTGGGCATGCGGGGGCTGGGTGGGATGCGGGGCTGAGCGGCCCGTCATCGCCGCGTCGGCCCCCCACCGCGCCGGCGCGGTTACAATGCAAGCTCTCCTGCCGGTCACTCAGGCCGGCGTGGGTTCCCTCACCCCACTCACCAAAAAGGATCAATCATGGTCATGCCCCCTGCGGCGCTGACGCCCGGCGCCGCCACCCACCCCTTGCCCGCCCATCTGCTGCCGCGCGCCGTGGCGGTGCTGGCGCTGCTGCACATCGCGGTGATCATCGCCAGCAACGTGCTGGTGCAGCTGCCCTTCACCGTCGCGGGCGTGCACACCACATGGGGAGCGTTCACGTTCCCGCTGGTGTTTGTGCTCACCGATCTGACGGTGCGGCTGCTGGGCCCGGATGTGGCGCGCCGCGTCGTGGCGCGCGTGATGCTGCCGGCGCTGCTGGCCTCTTATGTCGTCTCGGTGGTGTTTGCCGACGGCGTGTTCGTTGGCTGGCAGGGGCTGGCCTCGTTCAACGATTTCGTGGCGCGCATCGCGCTGGCCAGTTTTGCCGCCTATGGGGTGGGCCAGCTGACCGACATCGCGGTGTTTGCGCGCCTGCGCCGCCTGCCGCAGTGGTGGGTGGCTCCCGCAGCCTCCACGGTGGTCGGCAGTCTGATCGACACGCTGGTGTTCTTCTCGGTGGCCTTCTGGCGCAGCAGCGATGCGTTCATGGCCGAGCATTGGGTGCAAATCGCCGCGGTGGACTACGCGACCAAACTGGCCTTCAGCCTGGCGGCGCTGCTGCCGCTGTACGGTGCGGTGCTGCGCGCGCTGCTGCGCCGCCTGCCGACCACCCCGGTGATGCGCACAGCCTGAACCGCGGCCCCGCAGGGCATCGCACGCGACCCCTTGTCGCTACACTAGGCGCCATCGCCGCAACCCTGCGGCGGGGCCGGCCGGCCCCGCCGCCCTGTGCACGAGAACGCCTACCTTGTTTGCCCTGTTCGACGAAGCCGGCAAGCTGCACGCCGGCCGCATCCTGTCCAGCGCCGAAGCCACGCACCAGATCGAGCTGGAGTCGGGCCGGCGCCAGAAGGTCAAAGCCGCCCATGTGCTGCTGACCTTTGCGCAGCCAGCCCCGACCGCGCTGCTGCAGCAGGCCACGGCATTGGCCGCCGACATCGATCTGGACCTGGCCTGGGAGTTTGCCCCTGACGAGGAATTTGGCTTCGCCGAGCTGGCCGCGCTGTACTTCGACGACCCGCCGAGCCTGGTGCAGCAGGCCGCCACGCTGCTGAAGCTGCACGAGGCGCCGCATTACTTTCGCCGCGCCGGCAAAGGTGGACGCTTCCGCAAAGCCCCAGCCGACCAGCTGCGCCAGGCGCTGGCCGCGATCGAACGCAAGAAGGCCGTGCAGGCCCAGATCGATGCCTGGACCGCCGAGCTGGCTGACGGACGCTGCCCCGAGCCGGTGCGTGCGCAGCTGTACCGCATCCTGTTCAAGCCGGACAAGAACGCGCCCGAGTACAAAGCGGTGGTGCATGCGGCACGCCAGACCCACCTGGCACCGCTGGCGTTGCTGCAGCGCGCCGGCGCCATCACCAATGCCTATCAATTCCATTGGCAGCGGTTCCTGTTCGAGCACTTTCCGCGTGGCACGGGCTTTGCCGAGCTGCCGGCGCCCCCGGTGCCGCAGGAGCTGCCGCTGGCCGAAGGCGTGCAGGCGTTCTCGATCGACGACTCCAGCACCACCGAAATCGACGATGCGCTAAGCGTGCAGGGCCTGGGCAGTGGCACCGTGACGCTGGGCGTGCACATCGCCGCTCCGGGGCTGGCGATCACCCCGGACAGCGCGCTGGACGAGGTGGCGCGCCAGCGCCTGTCCACCGTTTACATGCCGGGGCACAAGATCACCATGCTGCCCGATGCGGTGGTCCAGACCTACACCCTGGCCGAAGGGGCCCCTCGCCCCGCGGTGTCGCTATACCTGACGGTGGACGAAAACACGCTGGAGGTGCGCGCCAGCACCACACGGCTGGAGCGGGTGCTGATCGCGCACAACCTGCGCCACGATCGGCTGGACACGGTGGTGACCGCCGATTGGCTGAACGAGCCCACGCGCGCGGCCGAGGCACCGGCGGAGGTGGCCGCGTTGTGGCCGCAGCTGGCATTTCTGTGGCGGCTGGCGCAGGCCTGCAAGGCGCGTCGCGAAGCCGTGCGCGGGCGCCCCGAGACGTTCACGCGGCCCGACTACACCTTCCAACTCGAAGGGATGACAGGGCCGGAGCCGACGGGCGAAGAGACCGTGGTCATCGGCACGCGCGCGCGCGGCGCGCCGCTGGACCTGATCGTGGCCGAAGCGATGATCCTGGCCAACACCCACTGGGGCCAATGGCTGGCCGAGCTGGGCGTACCCGGCATCTACCGCAGCCAGGCCAGCCTGGCCCCCGGCATCAAGGTGCGCATGGGCACCAAGCCGCTGCCGCACGCCGGCATCGGCGTGCCGTGCTACGCGTGGAGCACGTCGCCGCTGCGCCGTTACACCGACCTGGTCAACCAGTGGCAGATCATCGCCTGCGCGCGCCACGGCACCGCCGCCGCGCTGGCCGCCCCCTTCAAGCCCAAAGATGCCGCGCTGCTGGCCATCATCAGCGCGTTCGATGCAGCCTACACCGCGTACGGGCAGTTCCAGAGCACGATGGAACGCTACTGGACACTGCGTTACCTGCGCCAGCAGGGCATCACCGAGCTGCAGGCCGCCTACCTGAAGGACAACCTGGTGCGCGCCGAGACGTTGCCGCTGGTGCTGACCGCGCTGGGCACCGACGGGCTGCAGCGCGGCGAGCGCGTGCGCGTGCGGCTGGGCACGATCGATGAGGTCAGCCTGGAAGTCACCGGCACCGTGGTAGAGCGGCTGGGAGCCACCGAGCCGGTGGAGGGCGACACGCTGGAGGGCGAACCGGAGGAGGCGCTGGCCACCCCGCTGGCGGTGGCCGTGCAGCTGGACGAGGGCGACGACCAACCCCCCGCCAGCGCGGCTGCCGCCGACCCAGCGTGACGGATCTCCCGCAGGGCAGGCGATGCTCAGCACAGCGCATGGGGCGGCTTGGGTGCAGCGGATGCGGGCCGATCCGCTGCCGTGGGCGCTGGCGCTGTCACTGCTGCTGCACGCGCTGGTGCTGGCGTGGCGTCTGGTGCCGCCGCCGGCCGGACAGCGCGTGCTGCGGGACACGCCGCTGGAGGTCATCCTGGTCAATGCCCGTGACGAACGCGCCCCTGCGCGCGCGCAAGCCATCGCCCAGGCCAACCTGGCCGGCGGGGGGGATGCCGAACGTGGGCGCGCCAGCTCGCCGCTGCCGCCGGCGCCGCTGTTGCGCGCCGGTGACGCGCTGGACGAAGAGGAACGCCGCATCGAAGCCATGAAGGAGCGCCAGACGCAGCTGCTGGCCCAGCTGCGGCGCGACCTGGCCCAGCTGCACGAGGCCGAGCCGCCGGTCAGCGAAGCGCAGGCGCAGGAGCGCGAACGCCGCCGCCAGGCGCTCATCCAAACCCTGGCCGAGATCGAGCGCCGCATCAACGAGGAAAACGCGCGGCCGCGGCGGCGCTACGTCAGCCCGGCCACACGCGAGGCGGTCTATGCGCTGTACTACGATGAATTGCGCCGACGTATCGAGGAACGCGGCACGGCGCAGTTCCCGCAGCAGGGGGGGCGCAAGATCTACGGCGAGTTGACCATGGCCATCACCGTCAACCACGACGGCCGCGTGCTGGCCACCGAAGTCGTGCAGGGTTCGGGCAACGGATTTCTGGATGCCCACGCGCGCGCGATCGTGCATGGGCTGACCTTTGCGCGTTTCAACTCGGCCATGCGCGCGCGCGCCGACCAGATCGTGGTGGTGTCGCGCTTTCGCTTCACCCGCGAGGGCGACCTGCAGACCCAGCTGAGCGCCACGCCCTGACCGCCCGATGCCTGCCGCGACCCGCCCCCGCCGCCCCCCCTCCGCCCCCGGCGGCGTGGTCCGTGCGCTGCTGGGCTGGCTGGGCTGGTGCCTGTGCGCCCTGCTGGCGCTGCAGCTGTGGTTTGCCCTGCGCGTGGCCACGCTGGCCTGGGTCGATGCGCCCAGCACCACCTTTCAGCGCAGCGAAGCCTGGCGCCTGCTGCGCGCCGGCGAGCTGGCGCGCTGGCGCCACCAGGGCGTGCCGGCCGCCGCCCTGCCCGTCACGCTGCAACGCGCGGTGATCGCCGCCGAAGACAGCAACTTTGCGCAGCACTTCGGCGTCGACTGGGAGGCGATGCGTCAGGCCTGGCAGCGCAACGAACGCGCGCGCCAACGGCTGGCGCGTGCCGGAGGCGACGCCGGTCAGGTACGCCCGGCGCGGCTGGCTGGCGGCTCCACCATCACGCAGCAGCTGGCCAAAAATCTGTTGCTGTCGGGCGAGCGCACGCTGCTGCGCAAGGGCCAGGAGCTGCTGATCGCGTGGATGCTGGAGGCCCTGCTGGACAAGCGCCGCATTCTTGCCGTCTACCTCAACAGCGTCGAGTGGGGCGACGGCATCTTCGGCGCGCAGGCCGCCGCGCGCGCCTACTTCGGGCAGGAAGCCCAACGCCTCAGCGCCACGCAGGCCGCGCGCCTGGCGGTGCTGCTGCCAGCGCCCAAGCGCTATGGGCGACGGCCCGATTCGCCCTACGTGCTGGCGCGCGCGCAAACCATCCTGGCGCGCATGCCCGCGGTGCAGCTGCCGTGACGGCGGCACTGGCGTTACGATCGCCTTCCATGCGCATCCTTGGTATCGACCCCGGCCTCAAAGCCACCGGTTTTGGCGTGGTGGACGCCGACCACGGCGCGCTGCACTACGTGGCCAGCGGCACCATCCGCACCAGCCCGGATGACGGCGCGCTGCTGCCACAGCGTCTGAAGGTGCTGTTCGACGGCATCGGTGAGGTGGTGCGGCGCTACCAGCCCGACGTGGCGGCGCTGGAAATCGTGTTCGTCAACGTCAACCCGCAGGCCACGCTGCTGCTGGGCCAGGCCCGCGGCTGCTGCCTGACCGCGCTGGTGGCCCATGGACTGGAGGTCGCCGAGTACACCGCCTTGCAGCTCAAAAAGGCCGTGGTCGGCCACGGCAAGGCGCACAAGAGCCAGGTGCAGGAAATGGTGCGCCGGCTCTTGGCACTGCCCGGGCTGCCCGGCAAGGATGCCGCCGATGCGCTGGGCTTGTGCATCACGCACGCGCAGGTGGCGCGCACGACGCAGGCCATCGCCCGCGTGGCCCGGCTGCGTGCGCGCACGCACGCCGCCTACCGGGCCGGCCGCAGCTACTGATCCCCAGGCGCCGGCCCCGGGCGCCCACGGCTAGCCCCACGGCTAGCCGATGCGGCTCAGGATCAGCACCCCGAAAAACGCCAGCGCCGCGATCACCGTCCACTTCAGGATCACGATACCCCAGCGCAGAAAGTGGCGCCGCCCGGTGCCCAGATAAAACGCGAAACACAGCGCGCTGGCGCCCAGCAGCGCAAACATCAGAAAGCGAAACAGGAACATCGCCGGCTCCGCGCCGTGCTCACCCGACCGGCGCCAGCTGCGCAAACCCCTGCGGGGCCGCGCGCGCATCGTCGAACGTGACGATCTCGTACGCGTCGGGCTGAGCCAGCAGTGCGCGCAGCAGCTGGTTGTTCAACGCATGGCCCGAGCGGTAGGCGCTGTAGGCCGCCAGCAGCGGATGGCCGATCAGGTACAGATCGCCGATGGCGTCCAGGATCTTGTGCTTGGCAAACTCATCGTCGTAGCGCAACCCATCGGCGTTGAGCACCTTGACGTCGTCCAGCACGATGGCATTGTCCAGTCCTCCGCCCAGCGCCAGCCCCTGCGCGCGCATCGCCTCCACATCGCGCGTAAAGCCAAAGGTGCGCGCACGCGCGATGTCGCGCACGTAACTCTGGCGGCCGAGCTCGAAGACGACGCGCTGGCCGGTGGCCGAGACCGCCGGGTGGTCGAACGCGATCTCGAAACTCAGGCGAAAACCATGGTAGGGCTCCAGTCGCGCCCACTTCAGCGTACGCCCCTGCCCCTCGCGCACCTCCACGGCACGCTTGACACGCACGAAGCGCCGCGGCACGGCCTGCCGCTGCAGGCCCGCGCTTTGCAGCAGATAGACGAAGGCGGCGGCCGAGCCGTCCAGGATCGGGACTTCTTCAGCGGTGATGTCGATGTACAGGTTGTCGATGCCCAGACCCGCACAGGCGCTCATCAAGTGCTCGACGGTGTGCACGCGCACCCCGTCACGCGCCAGCGTGGAAGCCAGCCGCGTGTCACTGACGGCGTCGGCGCGCACCGGGATGTCCACCGGCTCGGCCAGATCGACACGCCGAAAGACGATGCCTGTGTCGGGAGCGGCTGGGCGCAGCGTGAGTTCGACACGTTCGCCGCTGTGCAAGCCCACACCGACGGCGCGCGTGAGGGTTTTGAGCGTGGTCTGGCCAATCATCGCCCGCATTGTAGGCCCGGGGTCGGCCACGTGCCCAGCGGCGGCCGTACATCCCCAACGCAGGGACGGCCTTGCGGGGGCGCTGGGTCGGCCACCAGCGCCCCCCGATCGGGAAGGAAGCGTCCAGTCTCAGCCCGGGCCCACCGCGCCGGCACGCAGCGGCTCCGGCAGCGGCCCACTCAGTCGGCCTGCTTGCGCAGGAAGGCCGGAATCTCGAAATCGTCCATGCCACTGGAAGCCAGCGCCTCCACGCGCGACGCTGCGCTGCTGCGGCCGGTCAGCCACACGCGCGGCACGTTGGGGTGCAGCCCGCCAGCAGTTGGGGCGCTGCCGCCGGCCGCCGGCGCAGCCCCGGCACCTGCGACCGCCTGGTTCAGCGTGGGGATGAACGGCATGTTGTCGGTGCCCGTGCGCAGACCCTGATGCGGCTGCGACTGCACCACCGTCAACGGCTGGCGCTGCTGGTTGTTGCGGCTCAGGCCCGTGGCCACCACCGTCACCCGCAGCGCATCGCCCAGCGACTCGTCGTAAGCGGTGCCGTAGATGACGTGCGCATCCGGCGCCGCGAAGGCGCGGATGGTGTTCATCGCCAGCTTGGACTCCGACAGCTTCAGGGAACCGCGCGCGGCGCTGATCAGCACCAGCACGCCCTTGGCGCCGCGCATGTCCACCCCTTCCAGCAGCGGGCAGGCCACCGCCTGCTCGGCGGCGATGCGGGCGCGGTCCGGGCCGCTGGCCACCGCCGTGCCCATCATGGCCTTGCCGGGCTCGCCCATCACGGTGCGCACGTCCTCGAAGTCCACGTTGACCAGCGCCTCGACGTTGATGATCTCGGCAATGCCGCCCACGGCGTTTTTCAGCACGTCGTTGGCCGCGGCAAACGCCTCGTCCTGCGTGACGTCTTCGCCCAGCTCTTCGTGCAGCTTGTCGTTGAGCACCACGATCAGGGAGTCGACGTTTTGCTCCAGCTCGGCCAGCCCCTCCTCGGCGTTGGCCATGCGGCGCGCGCCTTCCCAGTCGAACGGTTTGGTCACCACCCCGACGGTCAGGATGCCCATTTCCTTGGCCATGCGCGCGATCACCGGCGCCGCACCGGTGCCGGTGCCACCGCCCATGCCGGCGGTGATGAACAGCATGTGCGCCCCCTCGATGGCTTCGCGAATCTGGCTTTCGGCCATCAGGGCCGCTTCGCGCCCCTTGTCCGGCTTGCTGCCCGCGCCCAGCCCGGTACGACCGAGCTGGATCAGCCGGTGCGCCGAGGAGCGCGCCAGGGCCTGCGCATCGGTGTTGGCGCAGATGAACTCCACGCCCTGCACGCGGCTGGCAATCATGTGCTCGACAGCATTGCTGCCACCGCCGCCGACGCCGATCACCTTGATCTGCGTGCCGCGGTTGAATTCTTCCACTTCAATCAGTTCGATGCTCATGGATGACGCTCCTTCACCTGAAATCAGAAATTGCCGACGAACCACTCCTTGACGCGCGTCAGCAGGCCCCCGACCGAGCCCGCTTTCTGCGCCACCTTCTGCCCACGCAGGCGCGCCAGGCGCGCCTCCTCGAGCAAACCCATCACCGTGGCCGCGCGGGGATGCGCGACCATGTCCCCCAGCGCCGCGCTGTAGCGCGGCACGCCGCGGCGCACCGGCTTGAGGAACATGTCCTCCCCCAGCTCGACCATGCCGGGCATGACCGCGCTGCCACCGGTCAGCACGATGCCGCTGGACAGCAGCTCCTCACAGCCCGATTCACGGATGACGTGCTGCACCAGCGCAAAAATCTCTTCCACCCGTGGCTCGATCACGCCCGCCAGGGCCTGGCGGCTCAGCAGCCGCGGGCCGCGGTCACCGATGCCCGGCACCTCCACCTGCTGTTGCGGATCGGCCAGCAGTTGCTTGGCACAACCGGCCTCGACCTTGATGTCCTCGGCGTCCTTGGTCGGCGTGCGCAGCGCCATTGCGATGTCGTTGGTGATCAGATCACCGGCGATCGGGATCGCTGCGGTGTGGCGGATCGCACCGCCGGCAAAAATCGCCACGTCGGTCGTGCCCGCACCGATGTCCACCAGCGCCACGCCGAGCTCTTTCTCGTCGTCAGTCAGCACCGCCTGCGCCGCCGCCAGCGGGTTGAGCATCAGCTGATCGACCTCCAACCCGCAGCGGCGCACGCATTTGAGGATGTTTTCGGCCGCGCTCTGCGCACCGGTGACGATGTGCACCTTGGCCTCCAGGCGCACGCCGCTCATGCCGATCGGCTCCTTGACCTCCTGGCCATCGATGATGAATTCCTGCGGCTCCACCAGCAGCAGGCGCTGGTCGGTGGGGATGTTGACCGCCTTGGCGGTCTCGATGACCCGCGCCACATCGGCCGGGCTGACCTCGCGGTCCTTGATCGCCACCATTCCCTGCGAATTGATGCCGCGGATGTGGCTGCCGGTGATGCCGGTGTAGACCCGCGCGATGCGGCAGCCCGCCATCTGCTCGGCTTCCTTGAGCGCCTGCTGAATGCTGGCCACGGTGGCGTCGATGTTGACCACCGCCCCACGCTTGAGGCCCGTGCTGGGGCTCACACCCAGACCGACCAGCTTCAGGTCGCCTCCGGGCAGCACTTCGGCCACCACCACCATGATCTTGGCGGTGCCAATGTCGAGTCCGACGACGAGATCGCTGTATTCCTTGGCCATGATGGTTCGAGCGGGTCAGCGGTGAGGGGGGGAAGTGGGGGAGGCAGCCGCAACGCGGCGCGTCGCTGGCGGCAGCTCGGGTCGGGTGGTGATGCCACGCAGCCGCACCGCGTAGCCATTGGGGTAGCGCAGGTCCGCGGCCACGATGTCGCGCGCCCCGTAGCGCGCGCGCAGCGCGGCGTGCGTGGACACGAAGGTGTTCAGACGCGCCAGTGCCTGCTCGTCGCCGCGGCCCAGCTGCAAAGGGGCATCGCCATCCAGCACCAGCAGCCAGCTGCCGCGCGGGCTGAGCTCAAGGCGCTCCACGTCGCGCCCCAGCCGCTGCGCCAGCGGCGTCACCCGACGCAGCATCGCCACCAGCGTTTCGGCCTCCTCGGGCGGGCCCGCCAGCACCGGCCAGGCATCGGCCGTGGGACCGTCGGGGTCAGCCTCGAACACCGCCCCATGCACGCTGACCAGCCGCCCGCCGCCGCGCTCGCCCCACCAGGCCAGCGGTTCGTGCTCGCGCAACGTCACACGCAACGTATCCGGAAATTGACGCTGCACACGCGCCTCGCGCACCCAGGGCAGCGCTTCAAAGCGCTCACGCACCGCTTGCAGGTCCAGGGTCAGAAAGGTCCCGCGCAGATGCGGCAGCACCAGCGCGCGCACCGCCACGGCGTGCTGGTGCGCGACGTCGCCCTCCAACACCAGTTTGCGCAACGTCCACATCGGGTGGCGCGCCCAGGCCAGCAGCGCCGCCGCCAGCGCCAACAGCAAGGCCAGCGCCAGCAGCAGCGCGGCCGCGGCATTCATCAGGCGCACGTCCAGCGGTGGCTCGGGGATGAGGGCGACGCGGCGGTTCATCGACTTTTCACCCTTGGGGCCAGGCCGACAGATCCAGCGCGGCGTCGGCCAGCAGGCGCAGGCACAGCGCGTCGTAATCCAGGCCGGCGGCGCGCGCCGCCATCGGCACCAGCGAGTGGCTGGTCATGCCCGGCGCGGTGTTGATCTCCAGCAGATAGGGCTGACGGGTGGCCGCATCGATCATCACATCGGCGCGCGCCCAGCCGCGGCAACCCAGCGCACGGTAGGCCCGCAGCACCAGCTGCTGGATGGCAGTCTCCTCCGCCGGCGGCAACCCGCTGGGCACCAGGTAGCGGGTTTCATCGCTGAAATATTTGGCGTGGTAGTCGTACTGTCCGCCCGCGGCGATGATGCGGATCAGCGGCAGCGCCTGCGCCTGCTCGCCCTGGCCGAGCACGGCGCACGTGACCTCCTCGCCCGCGATGAACTGCTCACACAGCACCTGCGCATCGTGCCGCGCCGCAAGCTGGTAGGCCGGCGCGCACTGCGCCCGCTCGGTCACCTTGGTCAGCCCGATCGTGGAGCCCTCGCGCGCGGGCTTGACGATCATCGGGGCGCCCAGCTCATCCAGCGCCGCCAGCGTTTCGGCCACGCTGCTCACGTGCCGCCAGGCCGGCGTCGGCAGACCCTCGGCCTGCCACAGGCGCTTGGTCAGCACCTTGTCGATGGCCACCGCGCAGGCCTGCACGCCCGAGCCGGTGTACGCAATGCCCAGCAGCTCCAGCAAGCCCTGCACGGTGCCATCTTCGCCCCAACGGCCATGCAGCGCGATGAAGGCGCGCGCAAAGCCGGCGCGCTTGAGTTCGCACCAGTCCTGCTCGGCCGGGTCGAACGGGTGGGCATCGACCCCGCAGCGGCGCAGCGCCTGCAGCAC
>JANWZF010000088.1 GCA_025054905.1 Tepidimonas sp. | reverse complement strand
CGCGAGGCCTACCACAACCCGTGGTGGCTGGCTTCGTGGGACGAGCGCTGGTTCGGTGACAGCAGCGTTGCGGCGGACCGCGACGCGGTGGAGGCGGCGATGGTGGACTACATGGCGCGCGAGGCGCCCGGCCTGCCCGGCGGCTGGTACGCCATCGCGCGCCACATGCTGGGCCTGCGGCATGGGCAGCCCGGCGCGCGCCGCTGGCGCCAGGTCTGGAGCGACCACCGTCTCAAGCCGCTGTCGCCACAGCAGGTGGCGCGGCGGGCGCGACAGGCGCTGCTGGGGGCGACGTCGGCGCTCGGCTGATACGCTGCGCGCCAGCGCTTAGCCGCCCGGTGCGGTGGCCGCTGCCGCCAGCCCGTGCGCGAAGTGCTGCTGCATCTGCACCCGCGCGGCGTCGGCGTCGCCGGCCAGCAGCGCATCCAGCACGGCCCGGTGCTCGGCCAGCGCTTCGGCGATGCGGCCGCGCCGCAGCAGCGAATGCTGGCGATTGAGCTTCATCACCTTGCGCAGGTCCTGCACCAGCTGCAGCCGCCAGCGGTTGTCGGCCAGCTCAAGCAGCCGCAGGTGAAAGCGCTCGTTCAGCGCGAAGAAGCGCTCGGGGTCGCCGGTGGCCGCTTCCAGCTCGGCATGCAGTGCCTGCAGCTCGGCAAGCTGCCCGGGCTGTGCGGTGGTAGCGACCTGGGCGGCGGCGTCGGATTCCAGCAGCGCCAGCAGGTGGTAAACGTCGCGCAGGTCTTTGTCGCTGACCTCGGTCACGTAGGCGCCGCGACGCACCTTGATCGTCACCAGCCCCTCGGCGGCCAGTACCTTCAGCGCCTCGCGCAGCGGCGTGCGGCTGATGCCGTACTCCTCGGCCAGCCGCAGCTCGTCGATCCAGCTGCCCGGGGCCAGGTCACGCCGGAAGATACGCTGGCGCAGCTGCTCGGCGACCTCCTCGTAGAGCGCGCGCGGGGTCAGGGTGATGGCGGACATGCGGCGATTTTACGAATTTCGAATACTCTGCATCAATAATTATGAATAATGTACAATGTAGACGCCATTTTGACTTCTGGCGCACTGCATGACCTCCAGCCCCGAATTCACCCCCGCCACCCTGGCCGACTGGGCCCGCGCCGCCGCCAAGGCCGCGCCCGGCGGCGATCTGGACGCGCTGACCTGGATCACCCCGGATGGCATCGCCGTCAAGCCGCTGTACACCGCGGCCGATCTGCAGGGACTGCCGCATGCGGACACGCTGCCGGGATTCGAGCCCTTCATCCGCGGGCCGCAGGCCACGATGTACGCGGTGCGCCCCTGGACCATCCGCCAGTACGCGGGCTTTTCCACCGCCGAGGAGTCCAACGCGTTCTACCGTCGGGCGCTGGCCGCCGGCGCGCAGGGTGTCAGTGTCGCCTTCGACCTGGCGACGCACCGCGGCTACGACAGCGACCATCCGCGGGTCACCGGCGACGTGGGCAAGGCCGGTGTGGCCATCGACAGCGTGGAGGACATGAAGATCCTGTTCGACGGCATTCCGCTGGACCGGGTCAGCGTCTCCATGACGATGAACGGTGCGGTGCTGCCGGTGCTGGCCGGCTACGTGGTCGCGGCCGAGGAGCAGGGCGTCGGTCAGGCGCAGCTGTCCGGGACCATCCAGAACGACATCCTCAAGGAGTTCATGGTCCGCAACACCTACATCTATCCGCCCGAGCCGAGCATGCGGATCATCGGCGACATCATCGAATACACGGCCCGGCACATGCCCCGGTTCAACTCGATCAGCATCTCCGGCTACCACCTGCAGGAGGCGGGGGCCACGCAGGTGCAGGAACTGGCGTTCACATTGGCCGACGGCAAGGAATATGTGAAGACCGCGCTGGCCAAGGGGCTGGACATCGATGCTTTTGCAGGCCGGCTGTCGTTTTTCTGGGCGATCGGGATGAACTTCTACCTGGAGATCGCCAAGATGCGTGCCGCCCGTTTGCTGTGGTGCCGCATCATGAAGGGTTTTGGAGCCCGAAAACCCAAGAGCCTGATGCTGCGCACACACTGCCAGACCAGCGGCTGGTCGCTGACCGAGCAGGACCCCTACAACAACATCGTACGCACGACGATCGAGGCGATGGCGGCCGTGTTCGGTGGCACGCAGAGCCTGCACACCAACAGCTTCGATGAGGCCATCGCATTGCCGACCGAGTTTTCGGCCCGCATCGCGCGCAACACCCAGCTGATCCTGCAGGAAGAGACGCACATCACCAGCGTGATCGACCCCTGGGGTGGCAGTTACATGATGGAAGCGCTGACGCAGCAGATGGCCGACAAGGCTTGGGCGATCATCGAAGAGATCGACGCCATGGGCGGCATGACGCGCGCGGTGCAAAGCGGCTGGGCCAAGCTGCAAATCGAAGCCAGCGCGGCCGAAAAGCAGGCGCGCATCGACAGTGGCAAGGATGTCATCGTCGGCGTCAACAAGTACCGCCTGGACAAGGAGGATCCAGTCGACATCCTGGAGGTCGACAACCTCAAGGTGCGCCAAGCCCAGATCGAGCGGCTGCAACGCATCCGGGCCACGCGCGACGCGGCGGCGGCGCAGCGTGCGCTGGAGGCGCTGACCGAGTGCGCCCGCACCGGGCAAGGCAACCTGTTGGCGCTGTCGATCGAGGCCATGCGCGCACGGGCCACGGTTGGCGAAGTCTCCGACGCGCTGGAGAAGGTTTTTGGCCGCCACCGCGCCGACACGCAGAAGGTCACCGGTGTGTACGCAGCCGCTTACGACAGCGCACAAGGCTGGGAGCAGCTCAAGGCCGAAATCGCCGCCTTCGCCGAGGAGTTCGGGCGTCGGCCCCGCGTCATGATCGCCAAGCTCGGGCAAGACGGCCACGATCGCGGCGCCAAAGTCGTGGCCACGGCCTACGCGGACCTTGGCTTTGACGTCGATATCGGGCCGCTGTTTCAGACCCCGGAGGAGTGTGCGCGTCAGGCCATCGAAAACGACGTGCACGCAGTGGGCATCAGCACGCTGGCCGCGGGTCACAAGACGCTGGTGCCGGCCATCATCCAGGAGCTCAAAAAGCAGGGCGCCGACGACATCATCGTGTTCGTGGGCGGGGTCATTCCCCGGCAGGATTACGAGTTTTTGTACGAAGCCGGAGTGCAGGGCATTTACGGGCCCGGCACGCCCATCCCCGCCAGCGCCAAGGACGTGCTGGAGAAAATCCGCCAGGCGCTGCAGCGTCAGGCGGGCGGCTGAGCGGATGGCGATGAGTGCGCCGGCCTCAGCCCCGCTGCCCATGCTCCAGGCTCTGCTGGGCGGCCCGTCGATGGCGCAGCGGCGTGCGCTGGCCAAGGCCATCACGTTGCTGGAATCGACCCGCCCGGACCATCGTCAGCAGGCCGACGCCTTGCTCAACGCGTTGCTGCCTCACACGGGTGGCGCTTTTCGTCTGGGGATCAGCGGGGTGCCCGGCGTGGGCAAGAGCACGTTCATCGAAGCGCTGGGGCTGCACCTGATCGGCCTGGGCCATCGGGTGGCCGTGCTTGCCGTGGACCCCAGCAGCAGCGTGTCGGGGGGCTCGATCCTGGGTGACAAGACCCGCATGGAAAAGCTGTCCGTGCACCCGCACGCCTTCATTCGCCCCAGCCCCAGTGGCGGGACCCTGGGAGGGGTGGCCGCCAAGACCCGCGAGGCCATGCTCGTGTGTGAGGCGGCCGGCTACGACATCGTGATCGTCGAGACGGTCGGCGTGGGCCAGAGCGAAACCGCGGTGGCCAACATGACCGATCTGTTCTGCGTGCTGCAGCTGCCCAACGCCGGCGACGATCTGCAGGCGATCAAAAAAGGCATCATGGAGCTGGCCGACCTGATCGTCATCAACAAGGCCGACCTCGATCCGGATGCCGCGACCCGGGCGCAGGCGCAAATCACCTCGGCGCTGCGGCTGCTGGGGCTGCACGGCCGCCCCGAGACCGATTGCCATGATCCGACGCGGTGGCAACCCCGCGTGATTCAGCTCAGTGCGCTGCATGCACGCGGCATCGAGACCTTTTGGCAAGCTGTCGATGACTATCGCCGCCTGCAGTCCGCAGCGGGGGGCTTGCAGGCCCGTCGCCAGCGCCAGGCGCGCGCCTGGATGTGGGAGCGCATCGAAGCCGGCTTGCGCGAGGCCTTCATCCGCCATCCGGCGGTGCAAGCCCGTTTGCCGGCGCTGACCGACGACGTGCTGGCCGGACGGATGGTGGCCTCGGTGGCCGCGCGGCAGCTGCTGGCGGTGTTTGGTTTTGGCGCGGCGCTCACCGACGCCGCGGCCGCGGTTCAACAGGCTGCGATCCCGTCCTCCGCTTGAGGCCCCAGGCCTTCGATCTTCGTTCCGATACCCCCTAGGAGTCGATTCCCATGCAAGAAATCCTGCAAGAGCTGGAGCGCAAACGCGCCGCGGCCCGCTTGGGTGGCGGGCAAAAGCGCATCGACGCCCAGCACGCCAAGGGCAAGCTCACGGCTCGCGAGCGCATCGAGGTTTTGCTCGACGAAGGCAGCTTCGAAGAGTGGGACATGTTCGTCGAGCACCGCTGCACCGACTTTGGCATGGCCGAGCAAAAAATTCCCGGTGACGGTGTGGTGACCGGCTACGGCACGATCGACGGGCGGCTGGTGTTCGTGTTCAGCCAGGACTTCACGGTCTTCGGCGGAGCACTGTCGGAAGCGCATGCCGAAAAGATCTGCAAGATCATGGATCAGGCGATGAAGGTTGGTGCGCCGGTCATCGGCCTGAACGACTCGGGGGGCGCGCGCATCCAGGAAGGGGTGGCGTCGCTGGGCGGCTACGCCGAGGTGTTCCAGCGCAACGTGCTGGCCTCGGGCGTGATTCCGCAGATCAGCGTCATCATGGGGCCGTGCGCGGGCGGGGCCGTGTACTCGCCGGCGATGACGGATTTCATCTTCATGGTGCAGGACACCTCGTACATGTTCGTGACCGGGCCGGAGGTGGTCAAGACCGTCACGCACGAAGAGGTCACGGCCGAGGAACTGGGGGGCGCTTTGACCCACACCACCAAGAGCGGCGTGGCCGACCGTGCGTTCGAAAACGACATCGAAGCGCTGCTGATGGTGCGCCGGCTGTTCAACTACCTGCCGCTGTCCAACCGTGAAAAGCCGCCGGTGCGCAAAAGTGGCGACCCGATCGATCGTATCGAGCTGAGTCTGGACACGCTCGTGCCCGACAACCCCAACAAGCCCTACGACATGAAGGAGCTGATCGTCAAAACCGTGGACGACGGCGACTTCTTCGAAATCCAGCCCGACTACGCGAAAAACATCATCGTCGGCTTTGCGCGCATGGACGGCCAGACGGTGGGCATCGTTGCCAACCAGCCGCTGGTGCTGGCCGGCTGCCTGGATATCAAGAGCTCCATCAAGGCGGCGCGTTTCGTGCGCTTCTGCGACGCCTTTCACATCCCGGTGATCACCTTCGTCGACGTGCCCGGGTTCCTGCCCGGCACGGCGCAAGAGTACGGGGGCATCATCAAGCACGGCGCCAAGCTGCTGTACGCCTATGCCGAGGCCACCGTGCCCAAGATCACCGTCATCACCCGCAAGGCGTACGGCGGTGCCTACGACGTGATGGCCTCCAAGCACCTGCGCGGCGACGTCAACCTGGCCTGGCCCAATGCCGAGATCGCCGTGATGGGAGCCAAGGGCGCGGTGGAAATCATTTTCCGCGAGGACAAGAAAGATCCGGCCAAGCTGGCCGAACGCGAGGCGGCCTACAAGGCCCGCTTCGCCAACCCGTTCGTTGCCGCCGAGCGCGGCTACATCGACGACGTCATCCTGCCACACGAAACGCGCAAGCGCATCTGCCGTTCGCTGGCGATGCTGAAAGACAAAAAACTCGACAACCCGTGGCGCAAGCACGGCAACATTCCGCTGTGAGGCTGGGGGAGCATCGATCCATGTTCAAGAAGATTCTGATCGCCAACCGCGGCGAGATCGCCTGCCGCGTCATCGCCACCGCGCGCAAGCTGGGCATTGCCACCGTGGCGGTGTATTCCGAGGCCGACCGCGAGGCGCGTCACGTGCGCCTGGCCGACGAGGCGGTGTGCATCGGCCCCGCGCCCAGCCGGGAGAGTTACCTGGTCGCCGACCGTATCATCGCGGCGGCCAAGGCCACGGGTGCCCAGGCCATCCACCCCGGCTACGGCTTCCTGTCGGAAAACGAAGATTTTGCCCGTCGGGTTGAGGAGGAAGGGCTGGTCTTCATCGGCCCCAAGTACCCCAGCATTGCGGCCATGGGCGACAAAATCGCCTCGAAAAAGCTGGCCCAACAGGCCGGCGTCAACACCATCCCGGGCTACAACGACCCGATCGATTCGCCCGAGCAGGCCGTCGAGATTGCGCGCAGCATCGGTTACCCCGTGATGATCAAGGCCAGTGCCGGCGGCGGCGGCAAAGGCTTGCGCGTGGCCTACAACGACAAGGAGGCAGCCGAAGGCTTCGTCTCCTGCCGCAACGAGGCGCGCAACAGCTTCGGCGACGACCGCGTGTTCATCGAAAAGTTCGTCGAAGAGCCGCGCCACATCGAGATCCAGGTGCTCGGTGACGCGCACGGCAACGTGATCTACCTGTGGGAGCGCGAATGCTCGATCCAGCGCCGCCACCAGAAGGTGATCGAAGAGGCGCCCAGCCCCTTCATCAGCGAGGCCACGCGCCGCGCGATGGGCGAGCAGGCCGTGGCGCTGGCCAAGGCTGTTCACTATCAGAGTGCGGGGACCGTGGAGTTCGTCGTCGGCAAGGATCAGAGCTTTTACTTCCTGGAGATGAACACCCGGCTGCAGGTGGAGCATCCGGTCACCGAGTGCATCACCGGGCTGGATCTGGTGGAGCTGATGATCCGCATCGCCGCCGGCGAAAAGCTGCCGCTGACGCAAGCCGACGTCAAGCGCGAGGGCTGGGCCATCGAGTGCCGCATCAACGCCGAAGATCCGTTGCGCAACTTTTTGCCCTCCACCGGCCGACTGGTGCACTTCAAGCCCCCGCGTGAGACGATGTGGGCGGGGGACACGGCGCACCGCTACGGGGTGCGGGTGGACACGGGGGTCTTCGAGGGCGGCGAGATCCCAATGTACTACGACTCGATGATCGCCAAGCTGATCGTGCACGGACGCGACCGTGCGCAGGCGATCGCCAAGATGCGTGAGGCGCTCAACGGTTTTGCGATTCGTGGCATCAGCAGCAACATTCCCTTTCAGGCGGCGTTGCTGGCGCATCCGGACTTCGTGGCTGGACGCTTCAACACCGGCTTTATCGCCCAGCATTACGGGCGAGGCTTCCGCCCCGAGGATGTGGCGCATGAGGATCCGGATTTTCTGCTGGCGCTGGCGGCCTTCGTGCGGCGCAAAAGCCGGGAGCGCGCCGTGGCCATCAGCGGCCAGATGCCCGGGTATGGCGCCAAGGTGGGCAAGGACTACGTCGTGATCGCGTTGTCGGCCGAAGGCCAGCATCGCCACACGCCGGTCCATGTGGACGAGTGGGTGGGGGAAACCGGTTACGCCAGTGTGCGGGTCGGGCACGGCGAGCAGGCGCGGCGCTACAAGATCGTGTCCACCTCGCGGTTGAGCGACATCGTCATCGTTGGCGAGGTCAACGGTCAGCCCTTCACGGCCCAGGTTGAGCGCGGCACGCCCAAGCACCCGCTGGCCCTGGTGGTGCATCACAACGGCGCCCGGCTGGAGTGCCTGGTGGTGTCGCCCCGCATCGCCGAGCTGCATCGCCTGATGCCGCACAAGGCCGCGCCGGACATGAGCCGCTATGTGCTGTCGCCGATGCCCGGGCTGTTGGTGGACGTCGCGGTGCAGCCGGGCCAGCGCGTGCAGGCCGGCGAGCGTGTGGCGGTTATCGAAGCCATGAAGATGGAAAACATCCTGTTTGCGCCCGCCGACGGCGTGGTGGCCAAGGTGCTGGCCAGCAAGGGTGAATCGCTCGTGGTGGATCAGCCGATCGTGGAGTTCGAACGATGAGCGCGTCGGGCAGGCCGTTTCGAATCCTTGGGATCCAGCAGATCGCCCTTGGCGCGCCCGACAAGGGGCGTCTGCGCCGGCTGTGGGTCGAACTGTTCGGTTTGCCGGTGACCGGCACCTTCGTCAGCGAGCGGGAAAACGTCGATGAGGACATCTGCGCGCTCGGTCACGGACCACTGAAGGTCGAAGTCGATCTGATGCAACCGCTGGACCCTGACCGAAAGCCGGCGGTGCACGTGCCACCGTTGAACCACGTGGGGCTGTGGGTGGACGATTTGCCCAAGGCGGTCGAATGGTTGACGGCCCAGGGGGTGCGCTTCGCCCCGGGAGGCATTCGTCGCGGCGCGGCCGGCTTCGACATCTGCTTCATCCACCCCAAGGGCAACGACGAGTTTCCCATCGCAGGGGAGGGGGTGCTGATCGAGCTGGTGCAAGCGCCACCGGAGGTGATCCGGGCCTTCGACGCCCTGGCGGCCGGCGCGGTCTAGGTGACGCAGGCGGGCTGGCCCCCTCGGCCGGCTCGCCTAGCGGTCCGGGGAGCGCCGCAGCATGCGCGCCTTGGCGATGGCGGCCTGCACCAGGGCGCGCTTGCGCTCCAGCAGCTGCGCATCGGTGTGGCGGGAGTGCTGGGCCAAGTCCGCGAGTTTGGCTTGCGCCTTGCGCAAGCGGCGCTCGTGGTCTTCTTGTTCCTGTCGTTGCAGCCGTTGCTGCCGCGCCCGGTAGCGCTGGCGGGCGGTCTGCGCCTGCTCGGCCGACCACGCCTGCCAGCCGCTGCGTCCCGGCGTGGTGATTTCCATCTGGATGCAATCCACCGGGCACACCGGCAGGCACAACTCACAGCCCGTGCAGTACGCCTCGATCACGGTGTGCATGCGCTTGTGGGTGCCGACGATCGCATCGGTCGGGCACGCCTTCAGGCACAGCGTGCAGCCGATGCACCAGGTTTCGTCGATCACCGCCACGCCAAAGGGGCCTTCGTGGCCGACCTCGGGGTTCAGCGGCACGACCGGTTGACCCGTCAGCGCGGCCAGGCGGCGCACGCCTTCGGCTCCGCCGGGTGGACAGCGGTCGATCGGCGCTGTGCCGGCCGCCATCGCCTCGGCATAACGGCGGCAGTCCGGGTAGCCGCAGCGCGTGCACTGGGTTTGTGGCAGCGCATCGTCCAGGCGCTGCACCAACGCGGCCTGAACCTCGGCGGGTGCGCTCATGCGCCGGATTGTCGCCGCTTGCGGCTGGCGGCCGGGCCGCTGGCCGGGCGTGCGGCCTCATCGCGCTGGATTGCCGCTGCCATCAGTTCGGCCTCGGCGCGCGCGCTGTCCGGATCCGGGCCCGCGGCAGCGGGCTGATGGCGCGCGATGAAGTCGCGCACCACCGGATAGACCTTTTCGCGCCAGCGCCGGCCACTGAAGATGCCGTAGTGGCCAGCGCCTTGCACTTCGAAATGCTGGCGCTCGTGTGGTTCGATCCCGGTGCACAGGTCGTGCGCTGCGCGCGTCTGGCCGCTGCCCGAGATGTCATCCAGCTCCCCCTCCACCGTCAGCAGACCGGTGTTGCGGATGTCCTGCGGACGCACGCGCTCCAGCCGCCCGTCGGGGCTGCGCACGTCCCAGGTGCCGTGCACCAGCCGGAATTCCTGAAAGACCGTGCGGATGGTTTCCAGATAGTAATGGGCATCCATGTCCAGCACGGCGTTGTACTCGTCGTAGAACTGACGGTGCGCCTCGGCGCTTTCGTTGTCGCCCTGGATCAGGTGCTGGAAGTAATCGTAGTGGCTGTTGACGTGCCGATCCGGATTCATCGCGATGAAGCCGGCGTGCTGCAAAAAGCCAGGGTAGACACGCCGACCCTCTCCGGGAAAACCCGCCGGCACCCGGTAGATCACGTTGTTTTCAAACCATTCGTAGCTGCGCTGCAGGGCCAGGTTGTTCACGGCTGTGGGCGAACGGCGCGCATCGATCGGGCCGCCCATCATCGTCATCGACAGCGGCGTGCGCTCACCACGGCTGGCCATCAGCGACACCGCGGCCAGCACCGGCACCGTGGGCTGGCACACGCTCATCACATGACAGTTGCCGTACTGCGCCTGCAGGTAGCGGATGAACTCCTGCACGTAGTGCACGTAGTCGTCGAGGTGGAAATCCCCTTCCGACAGCGGCACCATGCGCGCGTTTTTCCAGTCGGTGATGTAGACCTTGTGGTCGCGCAGCATCGTGCGCACCGTGTCGCGCAGCAGCGTCGCGTAATGACCCGACAGAGGGGCCACGATCAGCACCACCGGTTGATCTTTCAGCCGCATCAGCGTCGCCGCATCATCCGCATAGCGCTTGAAGCGGCGCAGCTGACAGAACGGCTTGTCGATTTCCACCCGCTCGTGCACGGCCACCTGCACCCCGCCGATGTCGACCGTGCGGATGCCGAATTCGGGCTTCTCGTAGTCTTTGCCGAGGCGGTGCAGCAGGTCATAGGCAGCGGCGATGCGCTGCGAAAAGGGGGTCTGCGCCAGCGGGGAGGTCGGCGTGGCAAACAGTTTGGCCGCGACGGCGGCAAATTCCGAAAACGGCTCGATCAGCGCGCGCTGGGCTTCGTACAGGTGGTACAGCATGGGAACCCCGGTGCGTATTTTGTTGCGGTGCACAAACTGTAGCAGAACCGGCCGTCGGGCGCCATCGGCCTGACCCCCTGCGACCGGTCACCCGGGCGACATCCCGCCGTTTTCAGGACAGCACTGCGGCGATCGCGCGGCAGACGTGATCGATGTTGCGGCTGTTGAGCGCGGCCACGCACATGCGCCCGGTGTCGGTGCCATAGACGCCGAACTCGCTGCGCAGGCGCTGCATCTGCTCCTTGGTCAGCCCCGAGTAGCTGAACATGCCGATCTGGCGCGTGATGAAGGACATGTCCTGCTTGACCCCGGCCTGGCGCAGCCCGTGCACGAGCTGCTCGCGCATGGCCTTGATGCGCGTGCGCATCGCGGCCAATTCCTGCTCCCAGAGGTTGCGCAGCTCGGGGGTGTTGAGCACGCTGGCCACCACCGCCGCACCATGCGTGGGCGGGTTGGAATAGTTGGTGCGCACGACGATCTTGAGCTGCGACAGCACGCGCGCGGCTTCGTCCTGGTTGGCGCACACCACCGACAGCGCGCCAACACGCTCACCGTAGAGGCTGAAACTCTTGGAAAACGAGGTCGCCACGAACACGTCCAGCCCCGCGTCGACAAATTTGCGCACGGCCGCACCGTCCTCGGCGATGCCGTGGCCAAATCCCTGGTAGGCCATGTCCAGAAACGGCACCAGGCCGCGTTCGCGCACCACGGCCACGACGGCATCCCACTGGTCTGGCGTCAGGTCGTAGCCGGTCGGATTGTGGCAGCAGGCGTGCAGCACGACGATCGTGCCGGGCGCTGCCGCCCGCAGACTGGCCAGCATGCCCTCGACATGGACGCCGCGCGCAGCGGCATCGTAGTAGGTGTAGGTGTCCACCGCAAAGCCGGCGTTGGCAAACAGGGCCCGGTGGTTTTCCCAGCTCGGGTCGCTGATCAGCACCTGCGCGTTGGGGGTGAGTTTTTTCAGGAAGTCGGCGCCGATCTTCAGACCGCCAGTGCCCCCCAGGGCCTGTACGGTGGCCACACGGCCGCTGCGCACCACGTCGCTGTCGGCGCCAAAGACCAGGGCCTTGACCGCCTGGTCGTAGGCCGGCATGCCGTCGATCGGCAGGTAGCCACGCGGGCTGGGTTGCTCCATCAGTCGCGCTTCGGCCTGGCGCACGCACTGCAGCAACGGCAGCTTGCCGTGGTCGTCGTAGTAGACCCCGACGCCGAGGTTGACTTTTTCGGGACGTGGATCGGCGGCAAACTGTTCGTTCAGACCCAGGATCGGGTCACGCGGGGCCATTTCGACACGGGCAAAGAGCGACATGGTGACGGCTTCGGTAACGGGTTTGAGAGAGAATGCAGGATTTTACCGGCCTTGTCGCCTCGCCCATGCCGGGGCCGGTGCGGGCCGACCCTGCCAGCCATGAGTGCATCCCAAGGTTCGTTCGTCACGTTCGCGGATTCGCCGTTTGAGCTGTTTCAGCCCTACCCACCGGCCGGCGACCAGCCGCAGGCCATCGACCAGCTGGTGGAGGGGGTGCGCGCCGGCGAGGTGTTTCAGACCCTGCTCGGGGTCACCGGCTCGGGCAAGACCTACACGATGGCCAACGTGATTGCCCGGCTGGGGCGACCGGCCATCGTCTTTGCCCCCAACAAGACCCTGGCGGCGCAGCTCTACAGTGAGTTTCGCGAGTTTTTTCCACGCAACGCCGTCGAGTATTTCGTCAGCTACTACGACTATTACCAGCCCGAGGCCTACGTTGCGCAGCGCGACCTCTACATCGAGAAAGACAGCGCGATCAACGAACACATCGAACAGCTGCGTCTTTCAGCGACCAAAAGCCTGCTGGAGCGGCGCGACGTGGTGATCGTGGCCACCGTCAGCGCCATCTATGGGATCGGCGATCCCCACCAGTACCACCGCATGATCCTGACGCTGCGGGTGGGCGATCGGATCGGGCAGCGCGAGCTGATCGCCCAGCTGGTGCGCATGCAGTATCAGCGCAACGAGCAGGAGTTCGTGCGCGGCAAGTTTCGCGTGCGTGGCGATGTCATCGACGTCTTCCCGGCCGAACACGCCGAGCTGGCGCTGCGCATCGAGCTTTTCGACGATGAGGTCGAGCGCCTGAGCCTGTTCGATCCGCTGACCGGGCGCATCGAACGCTCGCTCAAGCGCTTCACGGTCTATCCGGGCAGCCACTATGTGACGCCGCGCGAGCAGATTCTGCGCGCCATCGATTCGATCCAGGAAGAGCTGCGCGCGCGGGTGCAGTGGTTTGTCCAGCAGGGCAAGCTGCTGGAAGCGCAGCGGCTGGAGCAGCGCACCCGCTTCGATCTGGAGATGCTGTCGGAGGTCGGGCACTGCAAAGGCATCGAGAACTACTCGCGCCATCTGACCGGTGCGCGCCCGGGCGAGCCGCCGCCGACTTTGGTGGATTACCTGCCCTCCGATGCCCTGATGTTCCTGGACGAAAGCCATGTGATGATCGGCCAGCTGGCCGGCATGTACAACGGTGACCGGGCGCGCAAGCAGACCCTGGTGGATTACGGCTTTCGCCTGCCCAGCGCGCTGGACAACCGGCCGCTGAAGTTCGAGGAGTTTGAGCAGCGCATGCGGCAGGTGGTGTTCGTCTCGGCCACCCCGGGCGACTACGAGCTGGCCAAAAGCGGGCAGGTGGTCGAGCAGGTGGTGCGGCCTACCGGGCTGGTGGATCCGGTCGTGCAGGTCCGGCCAGCCACGCACCAGGTGGATGATGTGCTGCAGGAAATCCGCCTGCGCGCGCAGCGTCAGGAGCGCGTGCTCATCACCGTGCTGACCAAGCGCATGGCCGAGCAGCTGACCGATTACCTGCACGAAAACGGCGTGCGCGTGCGCTACATGCACTCTGACATCGACACCGTGGAGCGCGCCGAAATCATCCGCGACCTGCGCTTGGGCGCCTTTGACGTGCTGGTGGGCATCAACCTGCTGCGGGAGGGGCTGGATCTGCCGGAAGTCTCGCTGGTGGCCATCATGGATGCCGACAAGGAAGGCTTCCTGCGCTCCGATCGCAGCCTGATCCAGACCATCGGCCGGGCGGCGCGCAACCTCCACGGCATGGCCATCCTGTACGCGGATACCGTGACCGAGTCGATGCGTCGCGCCATCGACGAGACGCAGCGGCGCCGGGCCAAGCAGCTGGCCTACAACGCGGCCCATGGCATCACGCCGCGCGGTGTGCACAAGCGCATCAAAGACCTGATCGAGGGCGTCAGCAGCCCGCAGGCCCCGCACGGCGCGCCACGCGCCGCCGAAGCGCATCCGGCCCCGCCCGGGGTGGACGAGATGGACGAAGCGGCGCTGGCACGCGAGATCAAGCGGCTGGAGCGGCAGATGCTGGAGCATGCGCGCAACCTGGAGTTCGAGGCCGCTGCACGTGTACGAGACATGTTGTTGAGCATCAAGCAAAAAATGCTTGGTGTGACAGCCTCCACACGGGAACCCTAAGCGACAACTCCCCTGTTTGGGGGAGCAGCAGAAGGCTGCGGCTTGCCCGAAAATCAGGGTATGCCAGACACCGTTACGCGCATTTACTTGATCGAAGACGACCGCAATATCCTGCGTTTTGTCGAGGATGCATTGCGTTTGCGGCCAGATTGGAAGTTGGTTGGCCAGTCAGAGACTTATGCTCATGCCCAATTGATGGCCCCCCATAGCCTAGCCGACGTCTTTTTGATTGATCTTGGTTTGCCGGACGGCAATGGGGAGGATATGTTACGCATTTTGGCTGAATCGCGTCCGGAAGCGGAATTGCTGGTTTTTACGGTGTTTGGCGATGAAACTCGCTTGATTCGCGCGCTGCAAATGGGGGCCACTGGCTATGTTTTAAAAGGGTGCACCGCCGAGGAGCTCATCGAGGCCATCGAGCAGATTCGTCACGGTGGGGCTCCGATTTCGCCGCTCCTGGCCAGGATGCTCTTGAAGCAGTTTCGGCACATCACGGACACCGGCAAAGAGGTGGCCAACGCTCCCTCGCCACCGCTATCCGAGAGAGAAATCGACGTGCTGCGCTTGGTTGCCCAAGGTTATATCAACAAAGAAATTGCTCAACGCCTGGGTATTGGTGTAGCCACGGTCAGCACCCACATCAAGAGCCTGTATCGCAAGCTGTCTGTTCATTCGCGAGTTCAGGTTGTGCGAGCCGCGCAGGCACGGGGGCTGCTGTGACTGAGCGCCCCGGCCCGTACAAATTGGCCTCTTTGGAGCGCCACTCTCTGGATCTCTCGGCCTGGACGGTCTTGGGAGTGGCTGTGGCGCTGGCCGCGCTGCTGTTGAGCTTGCATCTTCTGACGCGGCCGTGGGCCGCACCGGGCATCTGGATTCTGAATCAGGCGCGCGTTTCATTGCCCCAAGATCCTGGGCAGTTGCCACGCCAGGTTGATTTGCCGCATCTGCTGGACGATGAAGGCCCCGCCTGGCAAGGGTGGGCCCGTTACGAGCTGCTGTGGCCCATGCATCAGCCGGCGCCAATGCAGGCTTCGGGACTTCAATGGGGATTGTTATTGCCTAGGGTCGGCAGCCGCTTGCGGATTTTGCTCGACGGTCAAGAGATTTATCAGTTTGGTTGGGATGCCAAAAAAGAAAGCACGGTTCTTGCAGCCGCACTTCCACATTATGTGCCTCTGGCACCATCCCTGTTTACAGGTGAGGGTCCGGTACGGCGCTTGACGGTGGATGTGCAAGCCCAACCCCTGGAGCGTAGTGGCTTGTGGCCCGTCATTTTGGGACCTCACGGGGCATTGCAGCA
Organism: Tepidimonas sp.; assembly: GCA_025054905.1. Classification (GTDB taxonomy): domain Bacteria; phylum Pseudomonadota; class Gammaproteobacteria; order Burkholderiales; family Burkholderiaceae_C; genus Tepidimonas. The sequence continues at coordinate 1,205 of JANWZF010000088.1, read as the reverse complement.
GCGTTACCAGGAGCTCCTGCTCTGGCAGGTGACAGGCTCTTGGGTCATGGCTGCGCTGGCGCTGTTCATTGGTGCGCTGGCATTGCTGTTATGGCGCGCACTGCGCGAGCGGCTCTTTTTATTCATTGCGCTGGCATCGCTGGCCCATGGTCTGCGAACCATGCTGGTCTGTGTTGTAGAGCCGCCTTTGTCTTTCAACAGCCTGTTGCTGCTGCGGTGGTCTGCATTCGGAGTTTACGTTGCCTTTTTCATGCTAATTATTAAAAGCTTATTCGAAGTTCGCCTGAACTGGGTGCGCGCAGGAGCGTGGGCCATCCTGGTGCTGTCGCCTTTGGTCACCCTGGTTGCCTTGTGGACCGTAGATTACAACGTCATCCGCATCTGGGCAGGGATCATGACAGCGCTGGCGGCTGTTTCTTTGCTGGCCGCTGTATTGGATCGAATACGCCATCGCGCCATGCAACGTCAGCATCAAATTGTGGCTTGCGTAGCCTTGTTTACATGGATAACGGCATTGCGTGACTTTTTGGTCATTCAGCTCAACTTTGCTGGTGACGGGGATTTGCGCTGGATGTCGGTTGGCAGCCTGGTGCTGACACTGACATTAGGATGGGTACTGGTAGAGCGCGCTGCTGGATGGGCGCAAGCTGTCCACCGCCTCAATGAAACCCTGGCACAGCGTATTGCCCAGCGAGAGCGCGAGCTTGGCACGGCTTTTGAGCGCTTGCAAGCAGTGGAGCGGCAGCGCGCCATCGAGGAAGAACGGCGTCGCTTGATGCGTGATATGCACGATGGTTTGGGCAGCCAGTTGGTTCAAACGCTCAACATGGTGCGCAATCTAAATGTCCAGTTGGATCGAGAGACCTTGGCGACCATGTTGCGCCAGGCACTGGACGAGCTGCGGCTCACTTTGGATTCATTCGAGCCCATGGAAGGGGATTTGCCCACCATTTTGGGCACATTGCGCCGCCGTTTGGGCCCGGCACTGGAAAACATGGGGATCGAGCTGCGCTGGGAGGTCCAAGACGTCCCCCCGCTACCAACGCTGGATTCCAAGGGCGTCTTGAACCTGTTTCGCTGTTTACAAGAGATTTTTGCCAATGTGGTGAAACATGCCCAGGCCAGCCGTATTGTTGTCAGCACATGGGTGCGCGACGACCATGTCATTCTAACCATTGAAGATGATGGGATAGGGCTGCCTCCTC
>JANWZF010000037.1 GCA_025054905.1 Tepidimonas sp. | reverse complement strand
AGCGCATAGCCCGCCAGCGCCACCGGGCCGACGAAGGCGCCGATTTCGGGCGGCACAAACAGGATCCAGGCACCCAGCCCGGAGGCCAAAAACGACAATCCCAAGGTGGCCGCGCTTTGGGTGCCGCGCGCGGTCAGGTAGTCATCCAGGGTTTCGTGCGCCGTGCGGGCACGCCAGCCCACCACCACAAAAACCAGCAAGGCCACGCCTACCGCGGCCACGGCCATCCACGTCATGTCGCGCTTCCTCCGCCGGTACGAACCGGATCAGGTTCCAGGGTCTGGACCTGCCGCCCCCATGGCTTGGGGTCCACTCTCAGCCCGCCCTGCCGCCATGCCAGCGGCTCGCCACGGGCTCCCCTGGCGACGTTGCGACGGCATTCTAGCCGGGGTGGCGCAGCACCAGCTTGCCCTGCACCTGCCGCTGCTGCAGCCGCCGCAGCGCCTGCGGCAGTTCGGTCATCGGCAGCACGGTGTCGATTACCGGACGGTACTGCCCCTGCAGGTAACCTTGGGCCAGCGTGCGCAGCATGGCGGCATTGGCCTGCGGTTCGCGGCGGGCGAACTCGCCCCAGAACACGCCGACGATCGAAGCCCCCTTCAGCAAGGGCAGGTTCAGCGGCAGACGGGGGATCGGCCCGCCGGCAAAGCCAATCACCAGGTAGCGTCCGCGCCAGGCGATCGAGCGAAAGACGGGCTCGGCCCAGGCCCCGCCGATGGGGTCGAACACCACGTCCGGGCCGCGGCCATCGGTCAAGCGCCGTAACTCCTCGCGCAGCGTGCCCTCAGGCGTGTGAACCTCGTAGTCCAGGGTGGCATCGGCCCCCAGCCGCTGCGCCAGCGCGCAGCGCTCGGCCGAGCGGGCCGCGGCGATGACACGCGCCCCGGCGGCCTTGGCAATCTGGATCGCGGCCGTGCCCACGCCCCCCGCAGCACCCAGCACCAGCACCGTCTCTGCGGCACGCAGCGCACCGCGGTCCAACAGCGCGTGATGCGCGGTGGCGTAGGTCATCACGAAGGCGGCGGCATCCTCCAAGGCAAACCCCTCGGGCAGCGGGATGCATTGCTCGGCCCGCACCACCGCCTGGGTGGCAAAGCCGCCCGTGCCGCTCAGGCAGACCACGGGCTGGCCCGGCTGCAGCGTGCTCACCCCCTCACCGACGGCGCGCACCACACCAGCGAATTCGGCTCCGGGGACAAACGGCGGCGTCGGCTTGTGCTGGTACTGCCCGTGCACGATCAGCAAATCCGGGTAATTCAGGCTGGCGGCGGCGATGTCCACCAGCACTTCACCTTCCTGGGGGAGCCGGTCGGGTAGGGTGGTCCAGCGCAGCGCGTCGATGCCTTCGGGGTGTTCACACAGCCAGGCTTGCATGGTCAGGTCTCCTCGGTGGATGGTCAGGGCGCCCGGGATGCTAGCGGCCGGTGGGGGCCGGTGCTGTCGCCGAGGCGGCGCTAGTCCGCGGCGGCCTACAATGCCCGCATGCGCATCCTGTTGTCCAACGACGACGGCTACCAGGCCCCGGGCCTGCAGGCCCTGGCGCGCGCGCTGGGCGCCTTTGCCGAGGTGGAGGTCGTGGCCCCCGAACACAACAACAGCGCCAAATCCAATGCGCTGACGCTGAATGCGCCGCTGTACGTGCACCGTGCTGGCGAACACGTGCGCTACGTCAACGGCACCCCGGCCGACTGCGTGCACATCGCCTTGACTGGGCTGCTCGATTACCGCCCGGATCTGGTGGTCTCGGGCATCAACAACGGCGCCAACATGGGCGACGACACGATCTACTCCGGCACCGTCGGCGCGGCGATGGAAGGATACCTGTTCGGGGTGCCGGGCATCGCCTTTTCGCTGACCGAAAAAGGCTGGGCCCATCTGGACGATGCGGCCGCCCTGGCCGCCGAGCTCGTGCACGCGCTGCAGCCGGCGGTGCTGGCGCACCGGCGCAGCGCCGACGGGGTATCCGGCGAGGCAGCCCACCCGGCTCCGTGGTTGCTCAACGTGAACATCCCGAGCCTGCCACGGGCGCAGATCCGCGGCTTCAAGGTGGCGCGGCTCGGACGGCGTCACGCGGCCGAGCCAGTCATCACGCAGCTCAACCCGCGTGGTGAGACGATGTACTGGATCGGCGCGGCCGGCCCAGCCAAGGACGACGCCGAGGGAACCGACTTTCATGCGACGCGGCAGGGTTACGTGTCGATCACGCCGCTGCAGATCGACCTGACCGACCATGCCCGGCTGGCGTACTGGGCCCAGACCGCCGCAGCGCTGAGCACCCAGGCCAGGGGAGCGGCCGCGCCAGCCCGCGCATCCGGCGGGGGGGAGGGGCGGCCGTGGTGAGCGCGCCCCCTGGCGGCCCGAGCGGGCGCGCGCGGCGTTTTCCGGCCTCGCTGGAGGGGCTGCGCCGGGGCGCGCCCCCACGGGGGGCCAGTACAGGGCGCCTTGCCTTGCCTGCGCTGGCGCCCGAACGGACCGATGCAGCGGCGGCTGGTCTCGGGCTGGATTCGGCCTCGGTGCGCCGCGCGATGGTGCAACGGCTGGCGCAGCAAGGGCTGCGGCACGAAGCGGTGCTGAAAGCGCTGACCGAGGTGGAGCGGCACCGCTTTGTCGACAGCGCCCTGGTGGCGCAAGCCTACGAGGACACAGCCTTGCCCATCGGCTGGGGCCAGACCATTTCCAAGCCGAGCGTCGTCGGCCGCATGCTGGAGCTGCTGTGCGCGGGGCGCAGCCTGCCACTGGGGCGGGTGCTGGAAATCGGCACCGGCTGCGGCTACCAGGCCGCGCTGCTGGCGCGCCTGAGCCGCGAGGTCTACAGCATGGAGCGGGTGCGCGCGCTGCACGAGCGCGCGCGCGAGCTCCTGCGGCCGCTGCGCATTGCCAATCTGCACCTGATCTGGGGGGACGGCATGCCGGGCTATCCTGCTGGCGCACCGTACGCTGGCATCATCGCCGCTGCAGGGGGGGAAGCGATTCCCGCGGCCTGGCTGGAGCAGCTGGAGGTCGGCGCGCGGCTGGTGGCACCAGCCGAGGTCAGTGGCGGCCAGCAGCGGCTGGTGGTGATCGAGCGCACCGTCACGGGCTGGCAGCGGCAAGAGCTCGAGGGCGTGCACTTCGTCCCCCTACAATCCGGCGTTCTGTGAGATCCTCGGAAAACGACGCTGCGATGACGCTCACCCTTTCGCGCCACGCCGGCGCCTGGATCGTCGGGGGGGCGCTGCTGGCCTTGATGGCTGGCTGCGCCGCGCCTCGTCAACCCGCCCGCACCGCGCCGGTGGAGGACCGGCGCGTCAGCACGGTGCCGGCCGCCCCGTCCGCTCCACCGCCCGCTGTTTCGGCCCCCGCGGCCCCTGCCCAGCCAGCGCCTGGCAGTGACAACGCGGGCAAGCCGGGTTACTACACCGTGCGGCCGGGCGATACGTTGTACCGCATCGGTCTGGAGCACGGCCAGAGCTGGCGCGATTTGGCAGCCTGGAACCAGCTGCCCAACCCCGATCGCATCGAAGTCGGGCAAGTGCTGCGCGTGGTGCCGCCTGCTGCCACGCCCGAGCCCGCTGCCCCCGGGGTTTCCACGCAGCCGGTGACCAGCGCGGCGGTGCAGCCGCGGCCGCTGCCGGCCGAAGTGCCCCCGTCGGCCCCGGCTGCCGCCCCGGCTGCGACCCCGGCCCCGGCAACGGCGTCAGCTCCCCCCGCTGCCCCTGCGGCCCGCTCAGCGCCCGCCGCGGCTGGCGAGACCATCAGCCTGGTGTGGCCGGCGCGCGGGCCGATCCTGTATGCCTTCGATGAGACGCGCAACAAAGGCATCGGCATCGGTGGCAAAGCCGGGGATCCGGTGTTGGCCGCGGCCGATGGGCGGGTCGTGTACGCCGGCTCCGACCTGCGCGGCTACGGCAACCTGATCATCATCAAGCACAACAACACCTACCTCACGGCTTATGCGCACAACCAGTCGCTGCTGGTCAAAGAGGACCAGACCGTGCGGCAAGGCCAGAAGATCGCCGAGATGGGCAGCAGCGATGCCGATCGCGTCAAGCTGCATTTCGAGGTGCGCCGGCAGGGCAAGCCCGTGGATCCGATGACCCTGCTGCCGAGCCGCTGATGGAAACCCTGCACGACCC
>JANWZF010000006.1 GCA_025054905.1 Tepidimonas sp. | reverse complement strand
CTTCCAGCAGTTCTTCCGGGAAAACGCCGAGGCCTGGATCGAGCGCTTCCAGTACAAGGAAGCCGGCCCGCAGCTGCTGCTGCAGGCGTTTTTGCAGCGCATCGTCAACGGCGGCGGGCGCATCAGCCGCGAGTATGGGCTGGGAAGACGGCGCACGGACCTGCTGCTGGAGTGGCCGCTGGATGAGGCGCAAGGATTTGTGGGCCCGGTGCAGCGCGTGGTGCTGGAACTCAAGATCCTGCACAAGAGCCTTGAGGCCACGCTGCAGGAGGGGCTGCAGCAAACCGCGGACTATGCCCAGCAGTGCGGGGCTGAAGAAGCGCACCTGATCATCTTCGACCGCCGCCCGCACGTCAGCTGGGACGAGAAGATCTTTCACCGCACCGAGAGCATCGGCGCGCGCACGGTTGGCGTGTGGGGGATGTAAAGGAGTCTACCCAATCAGTCAGGGAAGGGGCCTCAGTGCGGAGGGGCATCCGGCCCCGGTGCCGGTGGCGTGGGGTCGGGTACGCGGTAGCTCTCGCTGGCCCACGCTCCCAGATCGAGCTGCTTGCAGCGCGCGCTGCAAAACGGGCGCCAAGGATTGTCCAGGGCATAGCGGGCCGGCTGACCGCATGCTGGGCAGCGCACTGTGCGGGCTGCCAACGGCGATGGCGTGTCGCTGACGTCCATGCTGCAGTCACGCACACAGGTGAATTTCGAACTCGGCCTCGGCATCCGCAGCGTGTTCCAGTCGGCCCTCGCCCTGGCGGCGCAGCAACCGCACCGACACCAGCAGCCGGTTGCCGCTGATTTCCGGGATCAGCCGTAAGCTGGGGTCGATCCAGACACGCAACAATTGGAATGTGCGGCTCTGGGGCAGGTTTTGTTGAAACTGACCTTGGGTGGCCATCACCTTCTGTGCCACGGCTGACTGGCGCAGCAGCTGCAGCAGCAAATGCACTGGTTCGGCTAGACAGGCCACCGTCTGGGCCCAGCGGGCCAGATCGGCTTGTCGCTCAGCGGGGCTGCGATGCTGCCAATCGTGGTACGCTGGCAAATCAAAGGCGCACGTACCGCCTGGAATCCCGATGCGGTTGCGTACCGACTGCAACCACTCCACGTTGCTCAGAGCGTGTCCTGGCCGGCCTTCATCCTCGCGTAGCGCTGCATGGCAGCGGTCGATCTGGTCAAGCACGCGGCTGAGCGCAACTTCTGAAATTGCCGGGTTCCCACGATAGGTTTCGAATTGTTGCTTTTGTCGGTCCAGATCTTTGAGGATTTCGGACTTCAGGTCGGCGCGCGCACCCACCTCCAGAATTTCGAACAGCGTCTGCAGCGCGTGGTGGTGATCCAGCGGATGCTCACGGGGCACCAGCACGCCCAGCCGTTGGAGCAGGTGCTCCAGACGCAGGTAGGTACGCGTGCGCTCGTTGAGGGGGTATTCGTAGAGAATCACGCGGTCATGATAGCGGCATTCGCCGCTGCTGCCAGGCTTGAAGCACCCGCTGACGCAGGGTGGCCAGGTCGGTGCCAGCGCCATTGTCCAACACGACGTCGGCCAGCGCCAGGCGTTGCTGCCGGCTGGCTTGTTGGGCGATGACGGCCAGCACCTGCTCACGCGGCCAGCCGCTGCGGGCCTGCACGCGTTGCACCTGCGTGGACGGATCGCAGTCGACCACCCAGATGCGGTCGCAGCGCTGCCGCCAGACTGGCGATTCCGCCAGCAGCGGCAGATCCAGCACCACGGTGTCGGCCTGGCTGGCGGCCACGCGACGGTCGATTTCGGCGCGCACCAGCGGGTGCACGATAGCTTCCAGCAGCGCCTTGATGCGCGGATCGCCAAACGCCAGCGCACGCATGCGCGCCCGATCCAGCGCCCCCGTGGCGTCCAGCACTTGGGGGCCGAAGGTTTGCCGTATGGCTTCGATGGCCGCTCCGCCCGCGGCGGTGACCTGACGCGCGATGGCATCGGCATCGATCACGTCGGCGCCGAGCTC
>JANWZF010000005.1 GCA_025054905.1 Tepidimonas sp. | reverse complement strand
GCCCAGATCCTGTTGCGTCCAGGCCTGAGCGCCGCCGCGGCGCTGGGCTTGCCCTGGCACGAGGCGCTGCTGGAGGACTGGATCGACACCCTGCTGCCGTGGATCGGCCCGGCGCTGGGCGGGCAACCGGGTGAGCTGGCGGTGCAACGCCAGCACGGCCCGCAAGCGCGCCACTGGCAGATTCGGCTGCTGCCCGATCGCACCGGCGAAGCGGTGGCGGGTGTGTTCGTGCTGCTGCGCGACGAAACCGACCAGCAACGCGCCCACGCCGAGCAAGCGCAGCAACAGCAGGCGCTGCACCAGCGGCTGCGCTGGCAAGACCAGCACCTGATGCTTCAGCAGGCGCGCTGGCAGGCCCTCTCGGCCGGGCTGCGCGATGCCGCCATCTACTTTCTGGACGCCGACGGGGCGATCCGCGACTGGCCCGCCAGCGCCGAGCGCCTGTTGGGCTATCCCGCCGAGGCGGTGCTGGGCACCTTCGGTCCGGACCGGCCCGAGGCGGCCCACCCCCTGCCGCCCGATGCGCCGCAGGCGCTGGAGCGTGCCGCGCTGCTGGGCCAAAGCGAATCCACCGGCTGGCTGCGGCGCGCCGATGGCTCGCGCCTGTGGGCGCACACCGTGTACGCGACGTTGACCGGCCCGGACGGCGAGCCGCTGGGCACCGCTTGCCTGGTGCGCGACATGACGCAAGTGCGGCGCCTCGAAGAACTGCTGCGCGAGCTCAACCAGGCGCTGGAGCGCCAGGTGCAGCAGCGCACGCAGGCCCTGCAGGCGGCGGTGGAAGACCTGGAGGCCTTCGCGTCGTCGGTCTCGCACGACCTGCGCGCGCCGCTGCGCCACATCACCAGCTACGTACAGCTGCTGCGCGAGGATCTGGGACAACCCCTCCACCCCGACGTGGCCGACGACCTGCACACGATCGAAGAGGCTGCCGCCCACATGGGCCGGCTGATCGAGGGCCTGCTGGCCTTTGCCCGCACCGGGCGCGCCGCGCTGCAGTGGCAGACCGTGGACATGCTGGACCTGCTGCGCGCCAGCCTCAACCGCGTGCGCCATGACCCCGCGCTGCAGCGGCCCGACGAGGAGTTGCAGCTGCGGCTGCCTACGGCGCTGCCCAGCGTGCCGGGCGATCCGCTGCTGCTGGCCCAAGTGTGGGACAACCTGCTGGCCAACGCGCTGAAGTACACGCGCCCACGCCGACCCGCGATCATCGAGATTGGCGGCGAGCAGCGGCAGACCCCCGACGGTCGTACCTGGGCGTCGTTCTGGGTGCGTGACAACGGGGTGGGCTTTGATCCGGCGCGCGCCGAGCGGCTGTTCGGCATGTTCCAACGTCTGCACCGGGCCCAGGACTTCGAAGGCACCGGCATCGGCCTGGCACTGGCGCGGCGCATCGTCGAGCGCCACGGCGGCCACATGCAGGCCGAAGGTCGCCCCGACGCCGGCGCCACCTTCACGTTCACGCTGCCTGCCGACACCGCGCCATCCGATCCGCTGCCATCATGAGCGCTTTACCCGCATGGCCCGGCTGGCTCGACGCGGCGGCCACCGCCGCCGCACTGCCCTATCCCGCCCTGGCCGACGCCATCGAGGCGCTGCTGCACGACGACACCGTGACCGTGCCGCCGCGGCTGGTGCAGCCACTGCCGGGAGGCAGCAGCCTGTTCGTCATGCCAGCAGCCGATGCCCGGCTGGCCATCACCAAGCTGATCACCTTCGTGCCCGACAACCCCGTGCACGGGCGGCCTGCCATCCAGGGCGACATCGTGGTCTTCGATGCACGCACCGGTCAGCGGTGCGCGCTGCTGGATGGCCCTACCGTCACCGCACGGCGCACGGCAGCGGTCTCGCTGCTGGCGGCGCGGCGGCTGGCCCCGTGCCCGCACGGCCCCCTGCTCATCGTCGGCGCGGGTGTGCAGGGCCGTGCGCACCTGGAGGCCTTCGCGGCCGGTCTGGGCGTGCGTCAGGTGTCCATCGCCTCCCGCAGCCGCAGCAGCGCCGAAGCGCTGGTGCAGCATGCCCGGCGGCTGAACCTGCAGGCGCAGCAGGTGGACGACCCGGATGCGGCGCTGGCGGACTGCCCGCTGGTGGTCAGCTGCACCCCGGCACAGGCGGTGGTGCTGCGCGCCCGCCCCCGGCCCGATGCCTTCGTGGCGGCCGTGGGCGCCTTCACACCGCGCATGGTGGAATGGGCACCCGAGGTATGCCGGCATCTGGCCGCCACCGGCACGGTGGTGGTGGACACGCGCGACGCCGACCACGAAGCCGGCGATCTGCTGCAGGCCGGGCTGGACGTGGCAGCACTGCCCGCGCTGGCCGATGTGGTGCGCAACACCCCCGCCTGGCAACGTGCCCGCCGTGCCGATGGCCCCGTCTTTTTCAAAAGCTGCGGCTGGGCCGGCTGGGATCTGGCTGCCGCCCGCTGTGGGCTGGCCAACCAGGCCGCCTGATTGCTTCCTGCCCTGATCGAGGAGAACGCTGGATGGTGCAACGCTTTGACGTCGGACCGCGTCTGTCCGAAATGGCCATTCACAACGGCACGGTCTACCTGGCCGGACAGGTTCCGGATGACCCCAGTCAGGACATCGAAGGCCAGACGCGCCAGGTGCTGGGCATGATCGACGCGCTGCTGGCCCGCGCCGGCACCGACAAGACCCGGTTGCTGATGGTGCAGATCTTCCTGGCCGACATGGCCGACTACGACGGCATGAACCGCGTCTGGGATGCCTGGGTACCTGCAGGCCATACGCCACCGCGCGCCACCGTGCAGGCGCGGCTGGCGCGGCCCGAGTGGAAGATCGAGATCGTCGCCACCGCCGCTGTCTGATCCC
>JANWZF010000352.1 GCA_025054905.1 Tepidimonas sp. | reverse complement strand
CAACGCGAAAATGATGAACAGGCCCGTGGCCACGGTGTTGGCCCAGCGGGGTGGCCCCCACGGCACATAAAACACCGCCACGATCAGCGGAATGGCCGCGATGCGCGTCCAGGTCAGCAGGGTGGGAACCGTCCAAAACATCAGGCCAAGCCTTCCATCCAACGGGCAGACGCCAAGGGCGTGCCAGCGACCGATCGCCCCACCATCCCCCCCACGCTCGGGCCCTGGCGGGCGCTCAACGCCCCGCCACGCGCGCTGACCGCCTCGATGCCCACTGCGACCCAATCCTTGCACGCAGGGTCCCGGGCGTGGGGCGGCCGCAGCGCCTGACCTGTTGCAGCATCGCCTTCGCCGCCCCGCACCCGCCGCAGGCGCAACCGGGCGGCGCATGTGCCGCCGTCGGCCAGCGGCGCCATCCGGGGCGCTCGGTCCGCGCAGCCGCAACCACCCTCGCGTCGGTCACGCAGGGGCACAGAACCGATGGGCAGTTGGCGACGAGCGGTCGGCATGGTCAGGGCGTCTCGGTGGTACAGGGCCGCAGCGCGGCCGCCCCACGGCGCAAAGCGTCACCGAGGCTATCACGAAACGCGGGCGACGACGAACAGCGGCCGTCACCCACGCAGCGCACGGTGAATGGCCTCGGCCAGCGCGCGCGAAACCCCCTCCACACTGGCCAATTCCTCCACACTGGCGGCGGCCACCCCCCGCACTCCACCGAAACGGGCCAGCAGACGGGCTCGTTTTTTGGGTCCGACACCGGGGATGTCTTCCAGCCGGCTGCCCCCCGTACGGGCCCGGGCACGACGCGCACGCATGCCGGTGATGGCAAAGCGGTGCGCCTCATCGCGGATCTGCGCCACCAGCAGCAACGCCGCCGAGTCCGCCGGCAACGCCACCTTGGGGCGTCCGTCGGCCCACACCAGCTCCTCCAACCCAACCTTGCGGCCTTCTCCTTTTTCGACTCCCACCAGGCGGCTGATGTCCAGCCCGAGCGCCTCGAACACCGTCCGCGCCGCCGCCACCTGCGCCACCCCGCCATCGATCAGCACCACATCGGGCAGGCGCGCCTGACCCTGGCCACCGTCGGCCCCTCCCTGCTCGGCCAGCAGCGCGGCAAGCTTGCCGTAACGGCGCTGCAGCACCTGCCGCATCGCGGCGGGATCGTCACCCGGCGTGATGCCCTCGATCGCATAGCGCCGGTATTGGGCGGGCTGCAGGCGGTGCTGTTCGTACACCACGCACGAGGCCACGGTGGCCTCGCCTGCGGTGTGCGAAATATCGAAACACTCGATGCGCAGGGCCGCCAGCGCCTCGGGCGTGCTCGCATCCAACCCCAGCACCTCGGCCAACGCGCGGGTGCGGGCCTGCTGTGATCCTTCTTCGGCCAGCAGGCGCGCCAGGTTCAACTCGGCGTTGGTCTGCGCCATCTCGAGCCAGACGCGGCGCTGCTCACGCGGGTGCAGCACCGCCCGCACACGCACGCCGGTCTGATCCGCCAGCGCCTGCAACAGGCCGTCGTCCACCGGTGCGCCGAGCACCAGCACCGGCGGCGGCGCCACCTCGGTGTAATGCTGGGCCACAAACGCCTCCAGCACCCGCTGCTCGGCGCTGGCCCCGGCCTCGACATCCGCCAGGGCCGCGCCGTCTTCCACATGGGCCGGAAAGGTCGGGCGGTCCCCCAGATGACGGCCACCGCGCACCATCGCCAGGTTGACGCAAGCGCGCCCGCCGCGCACCGCCACCGCGATGATGTCGACATCCTGATCGTCGTGGCTCTCCATCACCTGCTGCTGCAGCACGCGCGACAGCGCCCCGATCTGATCGCGCACCTCGGCCGCCTGCTCGAAAGCCAGTTGCTCAGCCAGCGCCTCCATGCGAGCCTGCAGGGCCTGCAGCACCTCCTGGCTGCGTCCCTCCAGAAAATCGCACGCCGCCCGAACATCGGCCGCATAGTCCGCCGGGCTGATGGCCCCCACACAGGGGGCGCTGCAGCGCTTGATCTGGTGCAGCAGGCATGGCCGGCTGCGGTGCGCAAACACGGTGTCCTCGCAGGTGCGCAGGCGAAACACCTTTTGCAGCAGCTCGATGGTCTGCTTGACCGCCCAGGCGTTCGGATAGGGTCCGAAGTAGCGATGCGGGCGCTGCACGGCGCCGCGGTAGTACGACATGCGCGGGTAATGATCCGGGTTGGGGGCCCCGTCCCCACCGCCGGCCCGGGAGGCGTCGGCCCTGAAGGAGCTGGCGCTGATGCGCAGGTAGGGGTAGCTCTTGTCGTCGCGAAAAAGAATGTTGTAGCGCGGCTGTTGGGCCTTGATCAGGTTGCTTTCCAGCAGCAGCGCTTCGGCCTCGGAGCGCACCACCGTCGTCTCCAGGCGCGCAATCTTGCTGACCATGTGCCCGATGCGCGTGCCATCGTGGGTCTTCTGGAAGTAGCTGCTGACACGCTTTTTCAGGTCGCGCGCCTTGCCCACGTACAGCAGCTGGCCGTCAGCATCGTAAAAGCGGTACACGCCGGGCAGCGCCGGCAACGCCGCCACGGTGCGCCACAATGTGTCGCTGTGGACCGAAGTCATGATCGCCGATTGTCGCGCACCGTGGCCAGCCTGGGCGCGCTGCGTTGGGACGTGTTCTGCCACGTGGTCGACAACTGGGGTGATGCGGGCGTGGCCTGGCGGCTGTGCCGCCAGCTCGCCGGTGCCGGCCAGCGGGTGCGGCTGTGGATCGACGATCCGGCGCCACTGACCTGGATGGCCCCGCGGGCGCTCGAAGGCGGCCATCCCGGGGTCGAGGTGCGCGCCTGGCCGCGCGCGACGCCCGCGCCGCCGCCCGTCCTGCCCGCGGCCGACGTGCTCGTCGAAGCGTTTGGCTGCCACATCCCGCAGGACTGGGTACAGGCCTTGCTGCCCCCCCGGGCCGCCGATGGTGCACCGACGGTCTGGCTGAATCTGGAATACCTCAGCGCCGAGGCCTGGGTCGAACGCAGCCACGGTCTGCCTTCACCGGTGCTGCACGGCGCACTGCAGGGCCGCACCAAATGGTTCTTTTTTCCTGGCTTCACACCCGCCACCGGAGGTCTGCTGCGCGAAGCCGATCTGCTCGCTCGACAAGCCGCCTTCGATCCTCAGGACTGGCGCCGTGCGCACGGTGCGCACGACGGCCCATGGGTGAGCGTGTTCACCTACGAACCGCCCGCGCTGGCCGAGCTGTTGCGCCAGCCCGCGCTGCAGCGGGCGCACTGGATGGTGGCCGCAGGGCGCAGCCAGGCCCACTGGGCGCAGCTGGCCCCTGCCTTGCCGGCCACGGCGCGCGTCACCCTGACCCAGCCGGTGAGCCAGGATGCCTTCGACGAGCGGCTGTGGGCCTGCGACCTCAACCTGGTGCGCGGCGAGGACTCGCTGGTGCGCGCGCTATGGGCTGGGCAAGCTTTCCTCTGGCAGCTCTACCCCCAGGACGACCACGCGCACCACACCAAGCTGCAGGCTTTTCTGGACTGGGCCCAGGCCCCGGCCGGCTGGGCAGCGTGGATGCGTACTTTCAACGGCATGACTGCACCCCTGCCCCCGTTGGATGCCCGTGAGCTGGCCTGCTGGCGTGAGGTTGCCGCCGACCTGCGGCAGCGACTGCTGGCGCAAGACAGTCTGCTGCAGCGCCTGCTGGACTTCGTCGCCAGCCGGCGCGCGGCATCCTCGACCTGAAAGACGGGCAGGCGATACAATATCGGGTTTGTATCCAAGTCCTACCGGCGCGGCCTGTCGGGCAGTTCTGCCGTGCGCCAGCGCCACCACCACCCCGCACAGCACACCATGAAACTCGCGCAAGAAATCCGGGCCGGCAACGTCATCATGCACGGCAAGGATCCGATGATCGTCCTGAAAACCGAATACCAGCGCGGCGGCCGTGGCGCGGCCACCGTGCGCATGAAGCTCAAGGCGCTGCTGAACAACAGCGCCACCGAAGTCGTCTTCAAGGCCGACGACAAAATCGACAACATCATCCTCGACAAGAAGGAGTGCACCTACTCGTACTTCGCCGACCCGATGTACGTGTGGATGGACGCCGAGTACAACCAGTACGAGGTCGAAGCCGAGAACATGGGCGATGCGCTCAACTACCTCGAAGACGGCATGACCGCGGAGGTGGTGTTCTACGAGGGCAAGGCCATCTCGATCGAGCTGCCCACCAGCGTCGTGCGCGAAGTGACGTGGACCGAACCGGCCGTCAAGGGCGACACGTCGGGCAAGGTGCTCAAGCCCGCCAAGATCGCCACCGGCTTTGAGGTGATGGTGCCAATCTTCGTCGAGCAGGGCGACAAGATCGAAATCGACACCCGCACCGGGGAATATCGCAAGCGTGTCTGAGGCCGCGCGCGCCCGCGCACCGCAACGTCGGCCCGCACAGTTGATCCAACAAGGCCCCGGTGGGGCCTTTTTCACGCCCTCGGTCTCCGTCATGACCCCTGCCGACCACGATCCCGCGCACGACCTGCAAACCCGTCGCCTGGCCGACGCCAGCGTCGAGCTGCATTTGCTGTCGGAGGATGGCACCCGTCCGCCGCCGGACGCCTACCGGCTGGCCTTTGCCGACCCGGAGTTTTTGCTGCGGCGCGAAACGCGTGGCATTCGCTTCCAGCTCGAACTGCTCAAGCCCGACCTCGGCATGGCCGAGCTTGGCATCGAAAACACCATCGTCGTGTTTGGCAGCGCGCGCTTTCGCGCCCCAGCCGAGGCGCAGGCCATCTGGCAAGCGGCGCAGGCCAGCGGCGATGCGCAAGCCTTACGGCGCGCCGAGGCGCTGCGCCGCAACGCCCGCTACTACGACGAGGCCCGGCGCTTTGCCCAGCTGGTGGCAGCCTACAGCCAGTCCTGCCCCCAAGAAAGCCAGCTCTACATCGTCACCGGCGGCGGCCCTGGCATCATGGAAGCAGCCAACCGGGGCGCGCATGATCTGGGCGCCCCCAGCGTCGGCCTGAACATCCTGCTGCCCCACGAGCAGGAGCCCAACCCCTACATCACACCGCAGCTGCGCTTCAAATTCCACTACTTCGCGCTGCGCAAGATGCACTTCATGATGCGGGCCAAGGCACTGGTGGCGTTCCCCGGCGGCTTTGGCACGCTGGACGAGCTGTTTGAGGTGCTGACGCTGGTGCAGACCAAAAAGTCGCGTCCCGTGCCGGTGTTCCTGTACGGCAGCGACTACTGGAAGCGGCTGATCAACTTCGACGCGATGGTGGACGAAGGGGTCATCTCGCCCGAAGACCTGGAGCTGTTCACCTACGTCGACACGCCCGAAGACGCCTGGAACGGCATTCGCGTGTTCTACGACTTGCCCGAGGCCTGCCCGATCGACCCCGGGGTGTAAGCCGCAGCGCCCGCCGGGCGCGTTCAACCCTCAGGCCCGTCGGCACGCGGCAGCGGCGCGCGCGACGGCAGACGCAGGTGCAACGCCGCCTGCGCCATCAGGCTGGCCGACACCGGCGCGGTGACGAACACGAACAGCGTGATCAGCAGCTCGGCCAGGCTGGCACGCCCCTGCGCCGCCGCCAGCAGCATCGAAGCGCTCAACATGCCTCCGACCCCCAGCGTCGAAGCTTTGGTGGGCGCGTGCAACCGCATGTACACATCGGGAAAGCGCACCAGCCCGATCGCACCCACCAGCAAAAAGAACGCCGCCACCAGGATCAACAGCCCGGCCAGGGTTTCCAGCGCGACGGTCATCCTCCGTCCTCCTCATTCGATCACGTCGCCGCGCGTCACATAGCGCGCCAACGCCACTGTCGAGACAAAGCCCAGCATCGCCACGATCAGCGCTGCCTCGAACAGCAGCGGCGTGCCATAGCGCATGCCAAGCAACAGCACCAGCGCCACCGCCCCCATGTAGAGGGTATCCAGCGCCAGGATGCGGTCGGGCAGCTGCGGACCACGCAGCAGCCGCCAGCCACACAGCGCCAACGACAACGCCACCGCAGCGGTGGCCACATCCAGAACCGTCATCAACCAGGGACTCATGGCGTCACTCCTGCAAGGCGCGGTCGGTGGGCCGGTCGATACAGAACACCCGCAGCAGCGCCGCTTCATAGCGGGCTTTGATCTGTTCCACCAAAGCCGCCCCATCGGCGCAGTTGAGAACGTGCACCCAAATGCACCCACGCCGCTCGTCCACCACCGCCGAAACGGTGCCCGGCGTCATCGTGATGATGCTGGCCAGCAGCGCACGGACACGCGGATGATCGCAGGCCAGCGGCACCCGTACCCAAGCCGGCCGCAGCCGCCCCAGCGGCCCCAAGGTCAACCGGGCCACCGTCACATTGGCCACCACGATGTCCCACAACACAACCCCCATCAGGCGCAGCGCCGCCCGCCAATCCAGCCGGCTTGCCTCTGGCAGCCAAGGCGTCAACCCATACGGCACCGCCCAGGCCAGCAGCGCGGCACCGAGCAGATGCACGGGTTCCACGCTGCGCACCAGCACCAGCCAAGCCGCTGCCAGCAGCAGCGAAAGCACCGGATGCGGCCACAGGCGATGCCTGCGACCATGGGCTTCTTCCGGGTGCTGTGGAGTCTGACCCACCACACGCGGGTTCATGGCTGTTGCTCCTTATGATCCGGTGTCCAGCGGCCGTCGTAGGGACGGGCGGTGGGCACCCACGGGCCGCCCTGGCGTGCCAGCACCGCCTCGGCGTACGCCGCCTTGTCGGTGAGCTGCTGGGCCGCGGCATCGGTGTAGGCCTTGATCGGTGCGGCCGCCAGCGCCAGCCCCAGTGTCAGCGCCATGAAGACCCAGGGGGCGGCCAGCAGCCGGACGCTGCTGCCGGCCGATGGCTCGGGCCGAGCCGGCTCGACGTGCCAGAACATCACGATCCCGGCCCGTGCCAGCCCCAGCAGGGTCAGAAAGCCGACCCCCAGCACCAGCGCCCAGACCCACGGCTGGTACGGCAAACCGGCTGTGCTCTGCAACAGCATCACCTTGCCAATGAACCCTGGCAGTGGGGGCAAGCCGGCGGCCGAGGCCGCTCCAAACAGCATCGTTACACCCAGCAGGACTGGCTCGCGCACCGCAGACGCCGGCTGCAGGCGGTCGGCCATGGCGCCGCGCTGCGCAGCCACCTGTTCCACCAGCAGAAACAGGCCGGCGATCACCACCGTGCTGTGCAGGGTGTAGTACAGCGCCGCCGACAGCGTGGCGGGGGTGAACAACCCCACCCCCAGGGCGATGGTGCCCACCGAGGCCACGGTCAGGTACGCAACCATACGGCCCAGGGTGTGGGCCGCCAGCGCCCCCATCACCCCGAGCAGGCTGGTCAGCACCGCCGCCCCCAGCAGCCACGGCTGGGCCGTCGAGGAGGCGGCACCGGCATCCAGACCGAAAATCACCCAGTGCACGCGCACAATGGCGTACAGGCCGACTTTGGTCATGACGGCAAACAGCGCCGCCACCGGCGCACTGGCCGCGGCATACGTCGCGGGCAGCCAGGCGTACAGCGGCACCAGTGCCGCCTTCAACCCGAACACCACCAGCAGCAGCAGCGCCGCGGCCTGCGCCAGACGCAGCTCGGTACCCTGCAGCCGCGCCACCTTCTGCGCGACGTCGGCCATGTTCAGCGTGCCGGTGGAGGCGTAGATCAGCGCCAACGCGATCAGAAAAAGGGCTGACGCGGTCAGGTTCAGCACCACGTAGTGCACCCCCATGCGCAGCCGCTGCCGACCCTGGCCGTGCAACAGCAGCGTGTACGAGGCGATCAGCAACACCTCGAAAAAGACAAACAGGTTGAACAGATCCCCGGTGAGAAAGGCGCCGTTGAGCCCCATCAGCTGGAAGTGAAACAGGGCGTGAAAGTGCCGTCCCCGCACGTCCCAGCCCCCGCAG
>JANWZF010000331.1 GCA_025054905.1 Tepidimonas sp. | reverse complement strand
TCCCCCACCTCGGAGCTGCTGATCGAGGAGTCGCTGGTCGGCTGGAAAGAATTCGAGATGGAGGTGGTGCGCGACAAGGCCGACAACTGCATCATCGTCTGCTCGATCGAAAACCTCGACCCGATGGGGGTGCACACCGGCGACTCGATCACCGTGGCGCCGGCGCAGACGCTGACCGACAAGGAATACCAGCGCATGCGCGACGCCTCCATCGCCGTGCTGCGCGAGATCGGGGTGGACACGGGCGGCTCCAACGTGCAGTTCGCGATCAATCCGGCCGACGGGCGGATGATCGTCATCGAGATGAACCCGCGTGTCAGCCGCTCTTCGGCCTTGGCGTCCAAGGCCACCGGCTTTCCGATCGCCAAGGTGGCGGCCAAGCTGGCGGTGGGCTACACGCTGGATGAGCTCAAGAACGACATCACCGGAGGGGTCACGCCGGCGTCGTTTGAGCCGACGATCGACTACGTCGTCACCAAGATCCCGCGCTTTGCGTTCGAGAAGTTTCCGCAGGCCAACGACCGCCTGACCACGCAGATGAAGTCGGTCGGCGAGGTGATGGCCATCGGCCGCACATTCCAGGAAAGTTTCCAGAAAGCGCTGCGCGGGCTGGAAGTCGGCGTCGACGGCATGAACGAGAAGACCCAGGACCGCGAAACGCTGGAGCGCGAGCTCGGCGAGCCGGGGCCGGAACGCATCTGGTACGTCGGCGATGCGTTTGCCGCCGGCTGGTCGCTCGACGAAGTGCACCAGCTGACCAAGATCGACAAGTGGTTTCTGGTGCAAATCCAGGAGATCGTGCAGATCGAGCTGGCGCTGGATCGCCACACGGCGCAGCACGGTGCCCAGGCGCTGCAGGCGCTGGATGCCGCGACGCTGCGCACGCTCAAGCGCAAGGGTTTTTCGGATCGGCGGCTGGCCAAGCTGCTGGCCACCACCGAAGAGGCGGTGCGTGCCCGCCGCCATGCGCTGGGGGTGCGCCCGGTGTACAAGCGCGTGGACACCTGCGCGGCCGAATTCGCCAGCCACACCGCCTACCTGTATTCCACCTACGAGCAGGAGTGCGAGGCCGCGCCCAGCAACCGACGCAAGATCATCGTGCTGGGCGGAGGCCCCAACCGCATCGGCCAGGGCATCGAATTCGACTACTGCTGCGTGCACGCCGCGCTGGCGCTGCGCGAAGATGGTTTTGAGACCATCATGGTCAACTGCAACCCGGAGACCGTCTCCACCGACTACGACACCTCCGACCGTCTCTACTTCGAGCCGCTGACGCTGGAGGATGTGCTGGAGATCGTTGCGGTCGAACAGCCCGAGGGCGTCATCGTCCAGTACGGCGGCCAGACGCCGCTGAAGCTGGCGCTGGGGCTGGAGCGAGCCGGCGTGCCGATCATCGGCACCACGCCGGACATGATCGATGCGGCCGAAGACCGTGAGCGCTTCCAGCAGATGCTGCATCGGTTGGGACTGAAGCAGCCGCCCAACGCCACCGCGCGCACCGAGGCCGAAGCGATGGACAAGGCCGCCGAGCTCGGCTACCCGCTGGTGGTGCGCCCGAGCTATGTGCTTGGGGGCCGGGCGATGGAGATCGTGCACGAGCCGCGCGACCTGCAGCGCTACATGCGCGAGGCGGTCAAGGTCAGCAACGACTCACCGGTGCTGCTCGATCGCTTCCTCAACGACGCCATCGAGTGCGACGTGGACTGCATCCGCGACGCCAGCGGCCAGGTGCTGATCGGCGGCGTCATGGAGCACATCGAGCAGGCCGGGGTGCACTCAGGCGATTCGGCCTGCTCGCTGCCGCCGTACTACCTGTCGGCGGCCACCGTGGCCGAAATCAAGCGCCAGACGGCGGCGCTGGCCGAGGCGCTGCAGGTGGTCGGGTTGATGAACGTGCAGTTCGCCATCCAGGAGGTGCAGGGCGAGGACGGCGCGAAAAAGGACCTCATTTACGTCCTGGAGGTCAACCCGCGCGCCAGCCGCACGGTGCCCTTCGTGTCCAAGGCCACCGGCATCCCGCTGGCCAAGGTGGCGGCGCGTTGCATGGCCGGCCGCACGCTGGCCGAACAGGGGGTCACGGCCGAAGTGACGCCGCCGTACTTCAGTGTCAAGGAGGCGGTGTTCCCGTTCGTCAAATTCCCTGGCGTGGACACCATCCTCGGCCCGGAGATGAAGTCCACCGGCGAGGTCATGGGGGTGGGGCGCACCTTTGGCGAGGCGTTCGTGAAGAGTCAGCTGGGCGCGGGCGTGCGGCTGCCCCATCCGCGCGACGCGGTGCGCAAGATCTTCCTGTCGGTCAAGCCCGGTGACAAGGCACGCATCGTGCCGATTGCGCGCGATCTGGCGGCCATGGGCTTTGAGCTGGTGGCCACGCGCGGCACCGCTGCGGCGATCCAGGCCGCGGGCATCGCCTGTGCCGTGGTCAACAAGGTCACCGAAGGGCGGCCCAACATCGTCGACATGATCAAAAACGGCGAGATCGCCATGGTCATCAACACGGTGGAGGAACGCCGCAACGCGATCGCCGATTCGCGCTACATCCGCGTGGCGTCGCTGGCGCACCGCGTCACCACCTTCACGACCCTTTTCGGTGCCGAAGCGGCCGTCGAGGGCATGAAGGTCATGGACGACCTGCCGGTGTACGCGCTGGCCGAGCTGCACGCGCAGCTGGCCTGAAACAGCCGTGCCCGCGCGGGGCGTTTCGCGGGTATCATTCGCACCCAGACGACTCAACCGCCGACCGGCAACGTTCGGCGGTTTGCTTTTGTGCGACGAGGACCCGACATGCCCACCATCCCGCTGACCAAACGAGGTGCCGACAAGCTCAAGGAGGAGCTGCACCGTCTGAAGACCGTGGAGCGCCCGGCCGTCATCCAGGCCATCGCCGAAGCGCGCGCGCAGGGCGATCTGAGCGAGAACGCCGAATACGACGCGGCCAAGGACCGCCAGGGCTTCATCGAAGGCCGCATCAAGGAAATCGAAAGCAAACTGGCGGCGGCCCAGATCATCGACCCAGCCCAGCTCGACGCGGGGGGTAAAGTGGTGTTTGGCGCCACCGTCGAGCTGGAGGACGAGGCCACCGGCGAGACCGTGACCTACCAGATTGTCGGCGAGGACGAAGCCGACCTGAAGCAGGGTCTCATCAACGTCTCCAGCCCGATTGCGCGTGCACTGATCGGCAAGGAGGAGGGCGACGTCGCCGAGGTGCAGGCCCCCAACGGCGTGCGCCGCTACGAAATCGTGGCCGTGCGCTACGAGTGAGCGCCGTGGCGATGAAGCCGGGATGGACGCAGGCTTGGCAGCAGCGCTGGCCGCTGCTGGTCGCGGCGCTGTGGTGGGGCGCGGTGACGGCGTGGAGCTTTGTCGCCGTGCCGCTGCTGTTTGCCCACTTCAACAACCCGGCCGTGGCCGGTGGCATGGCCGCGCGGCTGTTTCAGGTGCAGTCGTGGGTCAGCGTCGCCGCGGCGCTGGCGCTGCTGCTGTGGGGCCGGGCCCAGCGGGGGCGCCAACAGGCAGGAGATGCCAGCTGGGCTTTGCTGCCGTGGCTGCTGCTGGGGGCCCTGGCCGGGCTGGTGCAGGAGTTTGGCGTGGCGCAGCGCATCCTGACAGCCCGCCAGACCGGGGCCGACCTGCGCCTGTGGCATACGCTGGGCACGCTGCTGGTGGCGCTGCAGTGGGTCTGCGCGGCACGCAGCCTGTGGTGGCTGGCGGGGCGTACGCCCGTGCAGCCGGCTGGCCCCGACACCAGCAGCACCTGAGCCGGTGCTCAACCGGCGGCGCGCTCGGCGGCCTGCACCGTGTTGAGCAGCAGCATCGCAATGGTCATCGGCCCCACGCCGCCGGGCACCGGCGTGATCCAGCCGGCCACCTGCCGCACGCCATCGAAGTCCACGTCGCCGCACAGCTTGCCATCAGGCAGCCGGTTGATGCCGACGTCGAGCACCACCGCGCCGGGCTTGACCATCCCGGCGGTGATCATGCGTGGCCGCCCGACGGCGGCCACCAGCACGTCGGCCTGACGCGTATGGTGGGCCAGATCAGCGGTGGCGCTGTGGCAGATCGTGACGGTGGCGCTGGCCTGCAGCAGCATCAGCGCCATCGGCTTGCCGACGATGTTGCTGCGGCCCACGACCACGGCGTGGCGGCCGCGCAGCTCGCAGCCGATGTGCTCCAGCATCTTCATGCAGCCGTAGGGCGTGCACGGCCAAAAGCCCGGCTGGCCGACCAGCAGCGCCCCGGCGTTGGCGACGTGAAAGCCGTCGACGTCCTTCTGCGGCGCGATCGCCTCGATGACGCGCTGGGCGTTGAGGTGCGGTGGCAGCGGCAGCTGCACGAGGATGCCATGGACGGCAGGATCGGCGTTGAGCGCAGCGATGCGCCCGAGCAGCTCGTCCTCGCTCAGGCTGGCGGGGTAGGTTTCCAGCACGGAGTGGATGCCGGCCTCGCCACAGGCCTTGACCTTGTTGCGCACGTACACCTGGCTGGCCGGGTCGTCACCGACCAGGATGACAGCCAGCCCGGGGCGTTGGCCACGCGCGGCCAACGCGGCGGCGCGCTCGGCCACGCGCTGGCGCCAGTGGCGTGCCAGCGCCACGCCATCGATCAGTTGAGCGGTCATGGGTAGGGGAAGTCAGATTTTGGTGGGCGGGATCGGCGCCAGCGCGATCTTGAGCAGATCGGCCACGGTGTTGGCACCCAGTTTTTCCATGATGTTGGCGCGGTGCGCTTCCACCGTCTTGATGCTGATGCCGAGGTCATCGGCGATCTGCTTGTTCAGCCGCCCGGCGACGATGCGCTCCAGCACCTGGGATTCGCGTGTGGTCAGCTTGGCCAGCAGCGCCTCGCGCGTGGCGGCCTGCTGGTGCACCGCGAAGGCTTCGCGCGCGCGCTCCAGCATGCGTTCCACCAGTGCAAGCAGCTTGCCTTCATCGAAGGGCTTCTGGATGAAGTCCATCGCGCCTTTTTTCATCGACTCCACGGCCATCGGCACGTCGCCATGGCCGGTGATGAAGCAGATCGGCAGCGGCGAATGGCGCTCCAGCAGGCGCTCCTGCAGCTCCATGCCACTCATGCCGCCCATGCGGATGTCGGCGATCAGGCAAGCCACCTCGCGCGGGTCATAGCGCGCCAGGAAGGCCTCGGCGGACTCAAAACATCGCACCCGGTAGTCCTTGCCTTCCAACAGCCACTGCAGCGAGTCGCGCACGGCTTCGTCGTCGTCGACCACGTACACGGTTCCGCGCTTTGGAATCAGGCTCATCGTCATCCCAGGGAAGTGTGCAGGGTGGCTTGGCGGTCTTCGGCCGGGCCACTGGCCGCCGCCGGCAGCCAGACGCTGAATTCACAGCCGGCCACTTCCTCGCCATTGTAGAGGTTGCGCGCTTGCAGCCGGCCGTGGTGCGACTCGACGATCGAGCGGCACAGCTTCAGGCCAATGCCCATGCCTTGGGCCTTGGTGCTGTAGAAGGCCTCGTAGATGCGCTCCAGGTGCTGCGGCGCGATGCCGCAGCCGTTGTCGCGCACGACGAACTCGACCCCGTCGCGCTCGTCGACCCGCCGCGGCGCCACGGTCAGCTCGACCCAGCGTTGCCCCGGGGGACGCTGCGCGCATTGAATCGATTCGCCAGCGTTTTTCAGCAGGTTGATCAGCACCTGCTCGATCAGGATCGGGTCGACCATCAGCTTGGGCAGCCGCTCGGCCAGGTAGACGTTGAGCCGCACGAGATGACGGCGCAACTCGATGTCAGCCAGCTCGGTGGCATTGGCCACCATTTGGGCCACATCGGCCAGGGTGGGGTGCGGCTCGCTCTTTTTGACGAAGGCGCGGATGCGCTGGATGATGGAGCCGGCCCGCTGGGCCTGACGCGCGGTCTTTTGCAGCGCGGTCATCAGCTCTTCGGTGTCGATGCGCCCCTGTTGCAGGCGGCTGATCATGCCGCTGGCGTAGTTGCTGATGGCCGTCAGCGGCTGATTGAGCTCATGGGCGACGCTGGAGGCCATTTCCCCCATCGTGATCAGGCGGCTGGCGGTGGCGGCGCGCTCGGCCTGCAACTTGGCCTGTTCTTCGGCCTGGCGCCGCGCGGTGATGTCGGTGGCGATCAGCATTTGCACCAGACGGCCGTCAACCCAGGTCAGGTAGCGGGTGCGCAGCTCCAGCCACTTGCCAAGTTCCGGCACGTGGATCTGCGCGTGTTCGGCGATGGCCTCCACCAGGGCATCGGCGGGCAGGCCCACCAGGTTGTCGACCTGGTCCTGCACGTCCTGCACCGGCAGCACCGGCACGGCCGCACAGAGTTCCAACAGGCGCTCGTGGCCAGCTGAGCCTTCGCCAAACCAGTTGCGGTACATGCGGTTGGCAAACAGCAGCTCGTGGCTGTGCAGCGGGGCCACCGATATCGCCTCGTCCAGGCTGTCCAGCACCGTCACGAAGCGGTCGTAGGAGGCAGCCAGCTCTTCGCGGATGCGGCGCGGCTCGGTGATGTCGGTCATCGACGTCATCCAGCCGGTCTGGCGTCCCTGCGCATCGATCAGCGGCGAGACGTACATGCGCGCGTAAAAGATGCTGCCGTTTTTGCGCTTGACCGGCACTTCGAAGCCGCCTGGGGTGTTGCGTCCGGAAATTTCGTCCTGCAGGCGCGCCATCAGGTGTTCGTGCTCGGACTCGGGCCAATAGGGAAAGGGAGCGGTGGCGCCGACGAGTTCTTCTTCGCTCCAGCCGGTCATGTCGCAGAAGGCGCGGTTGACGTAGGTGATGCGCCCCTGCAGATCCAGCACGCGCAGACCGGTCAGCATCGAGTTTTCCATCGCGCGGCGAAAGTTGGTCTCGGCCAGCAGCGCGCGTTGGGCCTGCAGGCGGCGGCGCGTGTGGCGCATGTTGGCCAACAGCATCCAGATCGTGGCCACGCTCATGGCCCCCACCAGCCAAAACAGCGCTTCGGCGGTGCGGTCGCGCTCGGCGCGCAGTCCCTCCACCCGCACCAGCACGCTGTTGCCCACGGGCGACAGGCTCAGCACATGGCTCTGCGGGCGCGCGGCCCACGGCAGTTGGGCCAGCGGGCCGCGTGGCGGCGGCGTCAGCGGGTCGCCTGCCAGCAGGGTGCCGTTTTCGCCCACCAGCGTCACCGCGTAGCGCGCCAGCACCTCGGGCGGCACGCCGTAGCGCAGCAGGGCATCCAGCGACAGCTCGGCCATGACCGCGCCGCCGAAGCGGCGCTGGTTTTCGAACGGGACGAACACCAGCACGCTCCAGCTGCCGTCGCCCCGGCGCAACGGACCGGAGTAGACAGGCTGGTGCAGATCGCGCGCCAGCTCGAAAGCGCCATGGCCCAGGCCGGCTGGCAACCGCTCGCCGCTGCGGCGGGGCGTGGCCCCATCAGCCGCCGGCGATGCAAAGCCGGTGATCACCTCGCGAAACGGGCCGATCCAGTGCAGCGCCATCAGCTCCGGGTACTGCAGCACCAGGTTTTCGGCCTGCGCGACAAAGGCGGTTTCTTCCAGCGTGCGGTTGGCGATGTCGCGCGCCAGGCGCATGACCTGCTCCTGGCGCTCCAGCAGCCGCAGGCGCAGGCGCTGCTGGGCGTATTCGGTGTCGCGCACCACCGCTTCGCGCTCGCGGGCCTGGTCCTCGCGCGTGAAATACACCAGGGCCATCAGGATGGCGCTCAAAAACAGCAGCACCGACACCAGCGGGCCGAGCATGGCCAGCAAGTCCTGCCGGTGAGGCGGCAGCCGCGCCCACCAACGCCGCCAGGCTTGCAGCGGACGCAGCGATGACCAGGCATTGGCGAAAAAGCCCATCGGCGCGGAGTTTAGGGCAAACCCGGAGCCTGTGCGGCGGCCATAGTTTCATAATGCAAAAACAATCATCGTAGTTTGGAAGACCGCCTTTTTTGTGCGAAACTCCGTGACAAGGCGGCGCGCGCGCCGTACGCTTTCCCTGCCACCGAGAGGAGACGCCATCATGTCCGACACCCCCCCTCTGCAGTCGCCCCTGATCGCCCCCGATGCCGATCCGCAGGAAACGCGCGAATGGCTGGAGGCGCTCGATGCCGTCATCGAGCGCGAAGGCCCCGAGCGAGCCCACTTCCTGCTGGAGCAGCTGCTGGAGGAGGCACGCGAGCACAGCATCGACCTGCCGTTTTCGGCCACCACCGGCTACGTCAACACCATCGAGCCGGATGAGGAGGAACACAGCCCGGGTAATCTGGAGCTGGAAGGGCGGCTGCGCGCCTACATGCGCTGGAACGCCATGGCGATGGTGGTCAAGGCCAACCGCCTGCAGTCGCCCGATGGCAGCGAGCTCGGCGGGCACATCAGCTCGTTTCAGTCGCTGGCGCACCTGCTAGCGTGCGGGTTCAACCATTTCTGGCATGCGGACGACACCGACCAGGGCGGCACGCATGGCGGTGACCTGCTGTATCTGCAGGGCCACAGCGCTCCAGGCATCTACGCGCGGGCCTTCCTGGAAGGGCGCATCACCGAGGAGCAGCTGCTGCACTTTCGCCAGGAGGTCGAGGGCAAGGGGCTGTCGAGCTACCCGCACCCGAAGCTGATGCCGGAGTTCTGGCAGTTCCCCACCGTCAGCATGGGTCTGGGGCCGATCATGGGCATCTACCAGGCCCGCTTCCTGAAGTATCTGCACGCGCGCGGCATCGCCGATACCTCGCGGCGCAAGGTCTGGGTGTTCTGTGGCGATGGCGAAATGGACGAGCCCGAAAGCATGGGCGCCATTGGCCTGGCCGCGCGCGAAGGGCTGGACAACCTGATCTTCGTGGTCAACTGCAACCTGCAGCGGCTCGATGGCCCGGTGCGCGGCAACGGCAAGATCATCCAGGAGCTGGAGGGCGACTTTCGCGGGGCGGGCTGGAACGTCATCAAGCTGCTGTGGGGCAGCAACTGGGACCCGCTGCTGGCGCGCGACAAGGAGGGGGTGCTGCGCCGCATCATGATGGAGACGCTCGACGGCGACTACCAGGCCTTCAAGGCCAACGACGGCGCTTACGTGCGCAAGCATTTCTTCGGTCGCCATCCCAAGGCGCTGGAGCTGGTGGCCAAGATGAGCGACGAGGACATCTGGGCGCTGCGCCGCGGCGGCCACGACGCCCAGAAGGTCTACGCGGCCTTCCACCGCGCCTACCACCACCGGGGTCAGCCCACCGTGATCCTGGTCAAGACGGTCAAGGGCTACGGCATGGGCCGTGCGGGTGAGGGCAAGAACACCGCGCACCAGACCAAGAAGCTGTCGGATGAGGATATCCGCTACTTCCGCGACCGCTTCAACATTCCGATCCCGGACAGCGAGCTGCCCAAAATCCCGTTCTACAAGCCGGCCGACGACACGCCGGAGATGAAATACCTGCACGAGCGGCGCAAGGCGCTCGGCGGCTATCTGCCCAAACGTCGCCTCAAGAGCGACGAGCAGTTCACCGTGCCGTCACTGGAGACGTTCCAGGCGCTGCTGGAGCCCACGGCCGAGGGGCGGGAAATCTCCACCACCCAGGCCTACGTGCGTTTTCTGACCCAGCTGCTGCGCGACAAGGCCCTGGGGCCGCGCGTGGTGCCGATCCTGGTCGACGAGGCGCGCACCTTTGGCATGGAGGGGCTGTTTCGCCAGATCGGCATCTACAACCCCAAGGGCCAGCTCTACACCCCGGTGGACAAGGATCAGGTCATGTACTACCGCGAGGACAAGGCGGGCCAGATCCTGCAGGAGGGCATCAACGAAGCCGGTGGCATGAGTTCGTGGATCGCCGCGGCGACGTCGTACTCGACGAACAACCGCATCATGATCCCGTTCTTCATCTATTACTCGATGTTCGGCTTCCAGCGCTTTGGTGATTTGGCCTGGGCCGCGGGTGATATGCAGGCGCGCGGATTCCTGCTCGGGGGGACGTCGGGGCGCACGACGCTCAACGGCGAAGGGCTGCAGCATCAAGACGGCCATAGTCACATGATCGCCGCCACCATCCCCAATTGCGTCAGCTACGACCCGACGTTCGCGCACGAGGTGGCAGTCATCCTGCACCATGGACTCAAGCGCATGGTGGAAAAGCAGGACAATGTCTTTTTCTACCTGACGCTGCTGAACGAAAACTACGCCCACCCCGGGCTGAAGCCTGGCACCGAAGAGCAGATCATCCGTGGCATGTATCTGCTGCAGCCGGGGCCGCAGATGGCCCTGCGCGTGCAGCTTCTGGGCAGCGGCGCCATCCTGCGCGAGGCGCTGCAGGCGCAGACGCTGCTGGCGCGCGACTGGGGCGTGGCCGCCGACGTCTGGAGCTGCCCGAGCTTCACTGAACTGGCGCGCGAAGGGCAGGACTGCGAGCGCTGGAACATGCTGCATCCCACAGCCGAGCCGCGCGTGCCCTTCGTGGCCCAGCAGCTGGCTGCGCATCCAGGCCCGGTGGTGGCTTCCACCGACTACGTGCGCGCATTTGCCGAGCAAATCCGGCCGTTCCTGCCTGCTGGCCGTCGCTACAAGGTGCTGGGCACCGACGGCTTTGGACGCAGTGACTTCCGTTGGCGGCTGCGACGGCATTTCGAGGTCGATCGCCACTACATCACCGTGGCGGCGCTGAAGGCGCTGGCCGAGGAGGGGACGGTGAGCGCCAGCCGGGTGGCCGAGGCGATCGCCAAGTACGGGATCGACCCCGAAAAGGTCAATCCGCTCGATGCCTGAACGGGAGGACACGCGATGACCATGGTCGAAGTCAGGGTCCCCGACATTGGGGACTTCAAGGATGTGGCGGTGATCGAGGTGCTGGTGCAGCCTGGGCAGCGGGTGCAGCGGGATCAGTCGCTGATCACGGTGGAGTCGGACAAGGCGTCGATGGAGATACCGTCGAGCCATGCGGGGGTGGTGCGGGAGCTGAAGGTCAAGCTGGGGGACAAGGTCTCGGAAGGTACGGTGGTGGCGCTGCTGGACAGCGAGGAAGCGGCAGAGCCGGCGCCGGTG
>JANWZF010000319.1 GCA_025054905.1 Tepidimonas sp. | reverse complement strand
GGTGATGGTGCGCGGCGAGACCGGTGCGGTCAACGCGGCGGTGCGCGCGGGGGCGGACGCGTGCGAGCGCGTCGGCGACGGCCTGGTGGCGGCGCACATCATCGCGCGCGTGCACAGCGAGGTCGAGGGCATCCTGCCCACGCGGCCCGACGCCGACGGCGGTGGCCGCGACGCCGAGGTCACTTCCACGCGCAGCTAAGGCAGCCGCGCACCGACGAGGGGGCGACGATGGCAGCCGATGCACGGGTCCTGGGTTGGCTGACGCGGGCGTTGCAGCACGAAATGACGGCGCTGCAGCAGTACCTGGCACAGTCGGTGCTGGCGCGCCTGACCGGGCACACCGAACTGGCCGAACGCCTGCGCCACGAAGCGCTGGAAGAGCTGGCCCATGCCGAGCGGCTGATGCAGCGGCTCATCGAGCTGGGCGTGGCTCCGGCGGCGGGCGCGGTGCCGCCAGCCCGGCTGGGCCGCGGTGTGGCCGATTTCCCCACGCTGAACCGCCAGCTGGAGCAGACCGCCGTGGTGCTGTATCAGGACGCCGCCGACCACGCCCGCCGCGTGCGCGACGCCGACAGCGAGGCTCTGTTGCGTGCCCTGGCCGCCGAGGAGGCGGCACACTACGGAGCCTGGAGCCAGACGGGCTAAGGATTGGGCACCATCGAACAGGAGGGCGACGCCGATGAACGACACCATCGCCGAAGGTTGGACCGAGCAGGCACGTCCGCCGGCGCTGTTTCGCCGTTTTGCGTTTGAGCGTTACGCCCAGACGCGGGCATTTTTGGAGCGCGTGGCGGCGGTGCAGGACGAACTCGGCCTGGCCCCGCAGAACATCAGCTTTGGCACCACCTACGTCAACGTCACCATCGCGGCCAGCGGCGAGGGTGGCCTGGGTGAGGCCGAGCGCGAGCTGGCGCGGCGCATCGCCGCCGCTGCGGATGCCTGCGCATGACCGCGCGCGCGCTGCCACGCCGGCTGGCGGTGCTCAACGCCAAGGGCGGCACCGGCAAGACCACGCTGGCGGTGCAGCTGACGGCAGGCCTGGGTCGGCGCGTCCCGTGCGCGCTCGGGGATCTGGATCCTCAGGGCTCGGCCAGCCAATGGTGCGGTGCTGGTGGAACCGTGCGCGTGCTGGCGGCCGAGCACGCGTGGGGGGATGCGGGCGGCGCGCACCTGGTGTGGGACTGTCCCCCTAGCGTCGAACATCCCGCGGCGCAGCGCGCGCTGCAGCAGGCCGATGCCCTGCTGGTGCCGGTGCTGCCGTCGCCGCTGGACCTGTGGGCCAGCTGGCGGTTGGTGGAGGCGATCCGCGCCGAGCAGCAGCGCCGTCCCGAGCTGCGGGCCTGGCTGCTGATCAACCAGCTCGAACCCGGCAGCGCCCTGTCGGCCGCGATGCACGACGCGCTGCGCGAGTTCGGCTTGCCCGCCCTGCAGGCCGTGGTGCGCCGCCGTGCCATCTACCGCACCGCCGCGCTGCAAGGAGTCAGTGTGTACGACCTGGGCCCGCGCGCCGCAGCAGCCGTGGCCGACATCGAAGCCGTGATCGAGGAGATGCAGACATGAACCGCACCACCGCCCAGCGTCTGGCCGCCAGCGTGCGCAGCGCCCGCCGCGCCAGCGAAGAGTCTGCCGCGGCCCCCGTCGCTGACGCGGCGCCCGCAAGCCCGGCCCGGCCGGCATCGCGCCGGCGGGGGGTGGGGTCAGCTTCCGCTGCCGCGCCGGTCCCCGCGCCGACCCCAACGCCGTCGGCCACCGACCCTTCCCTGCCCGTGCCGAGCCACCGCGAGCTGTTTCCGCGTCGCGTCTGGCCCGATTGAACGCTTCCCCTTGCTGCGAGTGTCTCGACGATGAATACCCTGACGCGCCGACTCTATGCCGCCCGCGCTCAGCAGGGATCGGCCCTGCCGGCGCCGGCGCGCGCCGCCGCCCCCAATCCCACCGCGCCCGCGGCCGCCAGCGCCCGCCCGGCGGCCAGCGTGGCGGCCGACGGCAGCGACCCGCTGGCCGCGTACCGCATCGCGCGCGAGCCATACTGGCGAGCGGTGGCCGATGAAGTGGCGCTGTACGAGGCCGCTTACGCGGTGCGCATGCCGATGATGCTCAAGGGCCCCACCGGCTGCGGCAAAACCCGTTTCGTCGAATACATGGCCTGGAAGCTGGGCAAGCCGCTGATCACGGTGGCCTGCCATGAGGACATGACCGCTTCCGACCTGGTGGGCCGCTTTCTGCTCGATGCCAACGGCACGCGCTGGCAGGACGGCCCGCTGGCGCTGGCCGCGCGCCACGGCGCCATCTGCTACCTGGACGAGGTCGTGGAGGCCCGCCAGGACACCACGGTCGTCATTCACCCGCTGACCGACAAGCGCCGCATGCTGCCGCTGGAGAAGAAAGGCGAGGTGATCGAAGCGCACCCCGACTTTCAGCTCGTCATTTCCTTCAACCCGGGCTACCAGAGCCTGATGAAGGATCTGAAGCAGTCCACCAAGCAGCGTTTCGGCGCGCTGGACTTCGACTATCCCGAGCATGAGGTCGAAGCCGAAATCGTCGCGCACGAATCGGGGGTGGATCGCGACACCGCCAGCAAGCTGGTGCACATCGCCGAGCGCGCGCGCAACCTCAAAGGCCATGGCCTGGACGAGGGCATTTCCACCCGCATGCTGATCCATGCGGGCAGCCTGATCGCGCAGGGGGTGCCCGCGCTGTCGGCCTGTCGCATGGCGCTGGTGCGCCCGATCACCGACGACGCCGACATGCGCGATGCGCTCGATGCCGCGGTGACCACCTACTTTTGAGGCGCTGCGCGCCACGCCGAGCCCCCACCATGGCCATCCACCTGGACGACTACGGCGAGCTGCTGGCCGAGCTGCCCCACGGCGCGCAGGACGTGCTGCGCGCGGCCTGGCAGGAAGCCGCGCGCGCGCTGTCGTCGCGGGGGCTGGACAATTACCTGAAGGGGGCGCTTGCGCTGCACCACCTTGGCCGCGGCGAAGAGGTGGTGGTCAGCTTCATCCAGCACATGCCGGCGGTGGCGCGCGCCATCGGCGAGGATGTGCTGCCCGATCTGGTCAATTTTCTGCTCTCGATGGCTTCCAAGACATCGGGGCAGGTGCTGACGCTGATCGTGCAGACCGCCCCGGCGGCGGCGCAGCGGCTGGGCGATCAGGAGCTGTTTGGCCAGTACCTGAGCGTGCTGGGCATCATGCTGGCGCAGGCCCCGCAGGGGCTGCGCCCGATGCTGGAAAACCTGCCGCGGCTGCTGGAGCAGCTCACGCTGGGTGGGCTGCGCCGCTGGGTGCAGTGGGGGGCGCAGGCTTACCGCAGCGATGTCGAGGGCCAGCGGCGTTACTTTGGCCTGCAAAGCGCCGACGCGCTGGCGGTGCTGCAGCAGGAGCGCCGCGGCACGCTGTTCGTCGATATCCAGCGTCGCCTCAACCTGTACCTGCGCGCGCTGTGGGGGCGGGATTTCTTCCTGCGGCCCACCGCGGGCGACTTCGAGTCGCGCGAGGGACTGCGGCCCTACATCGAGCAGTTCGTCATCCACATCGCCGACGCGTACGACGATGTGCGCCCACAGGGTGACGAGGGTCCGGTGGTGGCGGGGCTGGAGATCTACCGCGCCGCGGCCAACCACGCCGCCGCCCACCTTGTCTTTGCGCGCCAGCCGCTGCCCGACGACGGTCTGGATGCGCTCACCCGCGCGTTGGTGGAGCTGGTTGAGGACGCGCGCGTGGAAGCCCTGGCGCTGCAGCGCTTTCCGAAACTGCGCGCGCAGTGGCGCGCGCTGCATCCGCCGCCGGTGGACCCCCCGAAGCGGGCCGGCGACCTGATCAACCGGCTGGCACTGGCCTGGCTGGACGAACAGGCGGCGGCCGACGATGCCGATGCGTGGGTGCAGCAGGGCGTGCAGGGGCTGGCCGCCTGGCCCGACTTCGAGGACCCGCAGCGCAGTCTGCAGCTCGGCCGCGAGCTGGCCGAAGCGCTGCGCGCGCGCATCCAGGCCGAGGGCTGGCCGGCTTTTTCGGCGCGGCTCGATGGCCAGCGCGCGCCCTACCGCGACGACAACCGCGCCATCTGGCAAAGCGGCGCCTACGACGAAGCGGTCGCGCTGGCGGCCACCTGGGCACGCCAGCAGCAAGTGCGCCGCAAGGTCAACGTGATGGAGATGGTCAACGAAGTCGACGTCGAATTCGCCGGCGACGATGCGCAGGAAGTCTGGATCCTGCCGACCGAATTCTGGCTCGACCAGGAGGGTGTGACCATCAACTCGCTGCTGGGGCGGCCGCCGGTGGCCGACCCGGTGCATTACCCCGAGTGGGACTACCAGATCCAGCTCGAACGCCCCGACTGGGTCACGGTGCTGGAGCGCCGTCCCCAGGCGGGCGAGGCCAGCACGATCGATGCGCTGCTGGCCGAGCAGCGGCCGGTCGTGCAGCGCCTGCGCCACATGATCGAGGCCATGGCCCCCCAGGGCCTGCAGCGCATCCGCAAGGTGGAAGATGGCGATGAGCTCGACATCGAGGCGGCGGTGCGGGCCTGGGTCGACCTGCGCATGGGCCAGCAGCCCGACCCGCGCATCATGATGCAGCACCGCCTGCACACGCGCGACGTGGCGGTGCTGCTGCTGCTGGATCTGTCGGCCTCGGCCAACGACCCTGTGCGCGGCAGCGAGCAGACCGTGCTCGATCTGACCCGCGCAGCTGCGGCGCTGCTGGCCGAAGCGCTGCAGCGCATCGGCGACCGCTTTGCGATCCACGGCTTTCGCTCCGACGGCCGGCACGACGTGCATTACCTGCGCATCAAGGACTTTCGCGAACCGTGGGGCGATGCGCCCAAGGCGCGCCTGGCGGGGCTGGAAGGTGCGTTTTCCACCCGGCTCGGCGCCGCGCTGCGCCACGCCGGCCAGCAACTGAAGCGCCAACCGCAGCGCAAAAAAATCGTCTTCGTGCTCACCGACGGCGAGCCGGCCGACGTCGATGTGCGCGACCCGCAATACCTGCGCCTGGACGCCCAGCGCGCGGTGCAGCAGCTCAAGCGCGACGGCATCGTCAGCTACTGCCTGACGCTGGATCCGCACGCCGACCTGTACGTGCAGCGCATCTTCGGGGCGCGCCACTACACGGTGGTGGACCGGGTGCAGCGCCTGCCGGAGGTGCTGCCCACGCTCTACCTGGGGTTGACGCGATGAGCAGCGCGCCGCTGGCCGACCGCGCGCGCGTGCAGCTGCGCACCTTCGTCTTCATCGATGCGCTGCAGCCGCAGCTGGCGTCCTACCTCGGCACCTCGTCGCAGGGCTTTTTGCCGGTGCCGGGTGATGCCTGCATGTGGATCGAGGTGGCCCCCGGCATGGCGGTGCACCGCCTCAGCGACATCGCGCTCAAAGCCACCAACGTGCGCATGGGCGAACAGGTGGTCGAGCGCGCCTTCGGGTCGATGGAAATCCACTACCGCAATCAGAGCGAAGTGCTGGCTGCCGGCGACATCATCCTGGAGCAGCTCGGCGCCCGGCTGGAAGACCGCCTGCCGTGCCGCGTGGCCTGGGCTGAAAACATCCGCGCCGTTACCCCCGACCACGCCACCCTGATCAACCGCCAGCTGCGCCGTGGCTCGATGCTGCTGCCGGGCAAGACGCTGTTCATCTTCGAGTGCGAGCCAGCCGGCTACGTCGTCTACGCCGCCAACGAAGCCGAAAAAGCCGCCAACGTCACGCTGGTGGACGTCAAGCCCTTCGGCAACTTTGGCCGCCTGATGATGATGGGCAGCGAAGCCGAAGCCGCCGAGGCGCTGGCGGCAGCCGAGCGTGCCGTGGCGCAGATCAACCGCCGCGCCCGCACGGTCACGCTGGGCTGACGGCTCACCGCAGGAGATCCCGTCATGAACGCCGAGCGCCTCCCCTTCAGCGTGGACACCCCGGCCAAGCGGCTGCTGTTTCACACCGTGCGGGTGCAGACCGAGCTGGTCGGCGGCGGCAGCGGCACCGGCACTGCCTTCGTCGTCGAACACGTGCACGCGCGCGGGCGCACGGCGTTTGTCGTGACCAACCGCCATCTGGTGGACGACGTGGTGCACGGCTCACTCGTGTTCACGTGCGCGCAGGACGGCCAGCCGCGGCTGGGCAGCCGTTTCGAGGTGCGCATCGACGAGTTTGGCGAGGCGTGGCACCGCCACCCCGATCCCACGATCGACCTGGCCGTGCTGCCGCTGGCCCCGCTGCTGCAAGCCGCCGCGGCCCAAGGCGCGGCGCTGTACGTGCAGCCGATTGCCACCGAGCGACTCGCCGACGCCGAACGGCTGGCCGCGCTGGATGCGCTGGAGGAAGTGTGGTTTGTCGGTTACCCCAGCGGCGTGTGGGACCAGGTCAACGCGCTGCCCATCCTGCGCCGCGGGACCACCGCCACGCCACCGGCGGTGGACTTCGAGGGGGCCCCCCAGTTCCTGATCGACGCGGCCGTCTATCCGGGCTCCAGCGGCTCGCCGGTGTTCGTGCGCGCGGCCGATGGCAGCGGCCTGTGGCTGGCTGGCGTGGTGGCGGCGGTGTTTTTTCGGGAAGAATCGCTGCGTCTGACACCCCAGCCGGTGCCCGCCAGCACGGCGCTGGAGGCGGTCGGCGCCGAAATGATCGATCTGGGGCTCGTCGTCAAGGCGCAGGCCGTGCGTGAGCTGCTGCACGACTACCTGCGTCACTGGCAAGGCTAGGGCGCTCGCGGCGTGGACACTGGCAACGGAGAGCAACGACACCATGGTATTTGACCCGATCGTGCTGTTTTTTCTGCTCGGTCTGTTGGCCGGGCTGAGCAAATCCGACCTGAAGATCCCAGCGGCCATCTACGAGGCGCTGTCGATTTACCTGCTGCTGGCCATTGGGCTGAAGGGCGGTGTGGAGCTGTCCAAATACCCGCTGGGCCAACTGGTGACCAGCAGCGCGATCGTGCTGGCGGCTGGCATGCTGATCCCGGTCATCGGCTATCCCGTGCTGCGCTACCTCGGCAAACTCAGCCATTACGATGCGGCCTCGATCGCCGCGCACTATGGCTCGGTCAGCGTCGTCACCTATTCGGTGGCGGTGGCCACGCTGATTGAGCGCGACTGGGCACACGACGGCTACATGGTCGTGTATCTGGCGCTGCTGGAGATGCCGGCCCTCATTCTGGGCGTGGTGCTGGCGCGGCTGGGCGATGCCCAGCAGGGCGACCAGCCCCGCGGACTGGCGGCTTTGCGCCACATCCACTGGGGGCGCCTGGCGCATGAGGTGTTCTTCGGCAAGAGCATCCTGCTGCTCATTGGGGGTCTGATCATCGGCTTCATCGCCGGCGAGAAGGGCTATGAGCCGATCGCGCCGGTGTTCAAGGAAGCGTTCAAGGGGCTGCTGGCGCTGTTCCTGCTCGAAATGGGGCTGGTGGCGGCCTCGCGCATCGCGGCGTTTCGTTCCTACGGGGCGTTTTTGGTCGGCTTTGCCATCGTCATGCCGCTGGTGTCGGCCGTCATCGGCATCGCCACCGCGCGCTATCTGGGGTTCTCGCAGGGCAACGCGGCGCTGCTGGCCACGCTGTACGCCAGTGCGTCCTACATCGCCGCACCGGCAGCGATGCGCATCGCGGTACCACAGGCCAATCCGGCCCTGTCGATCGGAGCCTCACTTGGGGTAACATTCCCGTTCAACCTCTTTGTGGGCATCCCGATTTATATGTGGATGGCCCGTACCTTCATCCCCGGTTGAACGCTCATGGCCAAGGCCTACAAACTGGTGACGATCTTCTGCGAGGCGGTGCTGGAGCCGCTGGTGATCCGCGAGTTCGACAAGCTCGGCATCGTCGGCTACACCGTGAGCGACTGCCGGGGCCGCGGCACCCACGGCGTGCGCAGCGGCAACTGGCGCATGAGTTCCAACGTGCGCATCGAGGTGATGTGCGACCTGCCGATGAGCGACCGCCTGATGCAGGCGCTGGAGCCGTTTGACCGCGACTACGGGCTGCTGGTGGTGCGCAGCGACGTCGAAGTGCTGAACTGAGCGCGGGCCGACCGCAATCCACCGCAGGATCTCGACATCCCTGCGCGGGCCAAGCGCGGTCGCCGGCCTACAACTCATCGACCCGCATCAGCAGCGTCTGTGCCCATTGGCGCACGGCGCGCTGTTCGTTGGCGGCAATCCGCTGCCACTGGCGCACCATCATGCCGATGCGTGGATGGGCGGCGAAGCTGTCTTGGTGGCGGGCGATGAAGTCCCAGTACAGCGCGTTGAACGGACAGGCCTGCGGGCCGATGCGCTGGCGCGGATCGTAGCGGCAATGGTGGCAGTGGTCGCCCATGCGCTTGAGGTAGGCGGCGCTGGCCGCGTAGGGCTTGGTGGCCATCAGGCCACCG
>JANWZF010000052.1 GCA_025054905.1 Tepidimonas sp. | reverse complement strand
CAGCGCCGCGGCCACCATCGGCGCATCCAGATGGCAGCCCTTGCCGGTGTTGACCTGCACCGCGGGGACCCCGCAGGCGCGGATGCGTTCGGCGTCCAGCGCGGTCGCCTGATCCCCCTCGATCACCGCCAGCGGTCGCTGCGGTGCGCGCGCGCGCAGCCGCTGCAGCGTTGCGCACAGCAACGTGGTCTTGCCGGCGCCGGGGCTGGCCATCAAGTTGATGGCCGTCACCCCGTGCGCGGCCAACCAGGCGCGGTTGCGGGCCGCCAGCGCGTCGTTGGCCGCCAGCAGGTCTTCTTCCAGCGTCACGCAGCGCGAGGCCTGCAGCCCCGGCACGGCAACGCGGGTGGCCCCCGCCTCCAGCACCACCGCCTCCTCCGGGTGGGCGCAACCGCACGTCGTGCACATCACCGTCTCCCGTTTCGTGGCCGCCCCCGGGCGGCCTCAGCCCGCATCATCGCAAACCTGCAGATCGACGACACGCAGATCCAGACCGGCGGTCGGCCGCATGGCGTAGGCGCCACACTGGCTGCAGGCCAACCCCAGCACCGGCAGCGCCCCTTCGTGACCACAGCAGCCGCAGCGGCCACGGCCAGGCACGATCTCGATGTCCACCTGCGCGCCGTCCAGCACCGTGCCCGGCATGACGGCCGCCAGCGCAAAGCGCAGCGCCGCTTCCTCCACCGACGCCAGCTCCCCCACGGCCAGGCGCAGCCGCACCACCCGCGCAAAACCCTCGCGCACCGCAGCCTGCTCGACGATGCGCAGCACGCTGCCAGCCAGACTCGCCTCGTGCATCGCCGCCGCCCGCGCGTTCGGCCGTCACGCCATCTCGAACGCCTGTGCCTCCACCTGCACGAAGGTTCGCAACAGCTCGGCCAGCGCGCTATAGAAGCGTGCCGCCGGGTGGGCCTGCAGCGCATCGCACAGCGCCGGCACCCACGGGTGCAAGTGGCGCGCAAAAAACGCGTGCTGGCGCGCCAGGTTGCACACCTCGGCGTCGTCGCCGGCGATCAGGTAGCGCATCACCTCGCACAGCACGGCCAGGTGATCTTCGGTCTCGGCCACTCCCTCGGCGCGTCTCAGCCCCAGCGCGGCCAGGTCGTCGCGCAGCGCCGCCAGCGGCTTGTCGTTCAAAAAACCGCTCAGGTAGTGCGACGCGTACAGATACACCTCGGGCCGCCCCACCCCGCCGAACAGGGCGTCGTACTCGTCGCGCACCTGCTGCGGCGACAGCGTGCGCGCCTGCGCCACCAACGCCTGCCACGGTGCCTCCAGCCAGGCACCGCGCGCCAGTGCCTCGGTAACAGCCACCCGCAGCGCGGCCAGCAGCTCGTCGCCCGGGGGAGCGGTCAACAGCGCAGCCAGCACGCCGTACAGCTCGGCGCGCGCGGTCTCCTCGTCGAAACCGGCGCGTTCGGGAAAAGGCAGGACGGATTCGGCCATGGCGAGGGGATCAAAGGTCGGTGATCTTGACTTCGGGGCTGGTGTGCAGGTCGATGACCCGGCAGTCGCCGCACATCTTCAGCCGCTCGGCCGCGGCGCCCTGGAACATCGGGTGGGCGCTCAAGCGCGCCAGCATGGTTTCCACCCCCTTGAGGGTGCCAAACGGCTTGCCACAGCGGATGCAGTGAAACGGCGGCTGCTCATGCAGCACGCGCGCCTCGCGCCGGCGCGCGTGCAGCCACAGGCGCGGCTGCAGCGCCAGCGCCTGTTCCGGGCAGGTGCGCACGCACAGTCCGCATTGCACGCAGTTCTTTTCGATGAAGCGCAGCTGTGGGGCGTTCGGGTTGTCCTGCAAGGCCCCGGCGGGGCAGGCACCGACGCAGCTCATGCACAGCGTGCAGGCTTGGGCATCGATCTGCACCGAGCCGAGCGGTGCGCCCATCGCGGGCAGCGGCACCACCGCATCGGCCGGGCGCGCCGGGGCGTGGGCAATCAGGTGCTCCAGTGCCAGTTCCAGTGTGGCGCGTTTGTCGGCCAGTGCCGCAAACGTTGCCGGCTGCGCCACGCCCTGGGCGGGAGCCAGCGTGCGCACCTCGGCGTCCAGCGCCGCCAGGTCACGTGCATCGCGCGCCTGCAGCAGGCGCAGATGCTCGCCGCGGTAGCCCAGCCCGTGCAGGACCGCCTGCGCCACAGCCATCTGCTGGCGCAAGGCCTCGGCATACTGGGGGGCTTCCTCATCGGTCAGCAGCAGCCAGACCTGACTGGCACCCCAGGCAATCGCCGCCAGCCAAAGCTCCAGGCCCGTGCTGGCGGTGTGCCACAGCGCCCACGGGATGACGCGCGCCGGCAGGCCGTGCATGGCCGGCTCCAGCCGCGCGGCACGCCCCCACTGCTCGATGAGCTGCTGGCCCGCCCCCTGGCTGTGCAGCAGCAGCGCCGCATCGCGCCCGCCGGCCTGGCGGTACGTGGCCAGCAAGGTGCGCAGCGCGCGCCCTTGGTGCGCCGGATCCGGATAGGCAAACGTCAGCGCCCCGCTGGGGCAAACGGTGCTGCAGGCGCCGCAGCCGACGCACAGGTGAGGTTCGGCGACGATACGCTGACGCTCGGCGTCGCTGCGGATGGCGCTGGCCGAGCAGACCTGCACACACGCCTGGCAGCCGACTTGCTCGTTGCGCGCATGCGCACACAGACGCTGCTGGTAGCGGAAAAAGCGTGGTTTGTCGAAGGTACCGACCAGATCCCGCAACGCCCACAGCCGCGCCAGCCGCGCGTCGGCATTCAGCGCCGGTGGCACGTGGACATAGCCCTGCGGCAGCGCGTGCTGCGTGAAAGCGGGCGCGGGCCGCAGATCGAGCACGGCGTCGAATTCGGCTTGCTGCTCCTCGGCCATGCGGGCGAAGTCGATCGCCCCCGGCGCCTCGCACACCCGAACGCAGTCGCGGTGGGCACGGCAGACGCCCAGGTCGACCTGGTAGTCCAGGCCGATGGCCCCCTCCGGACACGCAGCCACACAGGCGTTGCAGCGTGTGCACAGGTCCAGAGCGATCGGGTTGTCGTCGACCCAGCGCAGCGTGAAGGCGCCCAGCCACCCCGTCAGGCGCACGATCCGCCCGGCCAGCACCGGGTAACGGTGCGCCTGTTCCAGCGCGCCGCCGGTGCCCAGCAGCGTCACCTGCCACACGTCGGCCAGTCGGTCGGCCAGCGCCTGCGCCGCCTCCAGCGGACCGATGATCAGCAGGCGCGCCTGCTGGCTGTCATAGCGCACCGTGGGCACCGGCTCCGGATCGGGCAGGCGCGCCGCGGCCAGTAGTGCGGCCATCTTGGGCAGTGCCTGATCGGCCTGGCGCGACCAGCCGCCGGTCTCCCGCAGGTTGACGAAGCGAATCGGACGCACGTCCGGCGCCGGCACGCCTTCGGTGGCTTGCGCGAGCTCGGCCAGCAGCCGCTGCTCTTGCGTGCAGGCCACGGTCAACGGACCCTCATCGCGCGCCGCGCGCTGGAACGCAGCGGCCTCGCGCCGGCACAGCGCATGGTGCAGCGCCACCGGCTCATCGAGCACGCGCGCCAGCGTCGGCGCATCGATCGGTTGCGTGCGGTTGCAGGTGCAGGCCAGGATCGTCATGGGGAAAGTTCGGGGCGCGGCGCCATGGTGGTCGCCGCCGGGGTGGGCATGGGATGGACTGCGGCCGCATCGGGGTCCGCG
This sequence comes from Tepidimonas sp., assembly GCA_025054905.1. GTDB lineage: Bacteria > Pseudomonadota > Gammaproteobacteria > Burkholderiales > Burkholderiaceae_C > Tepidimonas. Next base: position 10,071 of record JANWZF010000052.1, on the reverse strand, counting down.
GCCGACGGGTCGACGGCGATCGCACCTGTCGACGCGGCCGCCGCCGGCTCGGAGGGCTCTGGCCGCGCGTCTCCAGCCGGGGCGGTGGCCGCCCCCTCAGGCATGGCCCCGGCCGCCGCCGGTCCAGCTGGCGCGGTGGCCGCGTTGGCCTTGGGTTCATCGAACAGGCGCATGAACTGCGCCGCCACCATGCGGCGGGCCAGCTCGGCGGGCAGCGGGTTGGGCTGGGAGTAGTCGTCGATGTAGACGTCCAGCCCGTCCATCTGGTTGAAATGCGGATCGGAAAACAGCCGGCGCAACGCCGCGTTGCGGACCTCAGGCGCAACCTGGGGCCGCACGAAGGGACGAAAATCGGACTCCGGCGTCAGCCGCTCCACGTCCTGCAACGTCGGCAGGGGCTGCCCATCTTCGTCAGGCGCCGACGGCGCCGACGGCATCGATGGCGCGGCGGGCTGCCCGTCATCCGCCACAGGCATCGTGGGCCCGGCGGCTGGATTGGGGCAAGCCGGCTCCTCGGCCGGCACAGGCAGACCCGCGCGGGCCGCAGTCTTGCGGCGTGACCAGCGCGTCAGAAAACCTTCATCGGTGCTCATGAGCCTCGGGCAGGGGCGCGCGATGCCGTGCTGATGCGCGCCGGTTGTCCAAAACGGTCGGTCAACGGCTGGAAGCTGGCCGGGCGAGCACGGCGCTTGGGCTCGACACGGTGGTGACGCTGGGCATAGTCAGCCAGCCAAGCCACCAGCGCTGCAGGCGCCGGCACCTGATCGACGCGCTCCTGCGCGTCCAGCCAGCGTCCGGCGTCGTGGTAACTCAACGTGACGATCAGCGGCCGCGGCAGGGCGTCCTCGCCTTCGGGCTCACGCCACAGCACCCAGAAGCATGGAGCTGGGGCGGTGACGTTGAGCAGGTAGCCCTCGGCGTCTTCCGGATGCAGTCTGACCGTCAGTCCCGCAAAGCCCCAATGCTGCACCCGCGGATCGACCGTCAGACTGGCGGGCTCCAGCGGCACCGGTTCGGTGGCGGTGGGGTCCGCCGGCCACACGGTACACGGCAGCCCTTCCGGCGCCGCCAGCAGTTGCACGTCGGCCAGCAACCAGCGCCATGGCTGCCAGCGCGCCATTGGCCCTTCGAGCGGCTCACGCCGCATCACCACGGCCGTCAACAGCTGCGGCCGCTGCGGGGCAGCCGCCGAGGCCGCCCTGGCTGGACTCGGTGTTGTCTCCACGCCGCGCAATGTAGCGCAAATCGTGCCCCTGCGGCGGGTGCGGTCAATAGGTTTCGAGGTGCAGCCGGCCGTGCTGGCGCATGTCGGCGGCCAGCGCCTCCCAATCCAGTCCACCGGCCTGCGCCACGTCGCGCAGGGCCAGCAGCACCCCCTCTTCCATCGCCCGCAGGCCGCAGACGTAAAAGTACGCATCCGGATCCTGCAGCAGCGGCAGCAGGTCGGCGGCAGCCTCGCGCAGCGCATCCTGCACGTAGCGCTTGGGTTGGCCGGGGACCCGGCTGAACGCAAAATGGATGTCGATGAAGTCCTTGGGCAGCTTCTGCAGCGGTCCAAAGTAGGGCAGCTCCTGCGGCGTGCGCGCGCCAAAGAACAGCAGCAGCCGCCCGCCGTCGAACTTGCCGCTGGCGCGTAGCCGCCGGCGCCATTCGGTCATCGCACGCATCGGCGCGCTGCCGGTGCCGGTGCAGATCATCACGATGTGACTGCGCGGGTGGTTGGGCATCAAAAAGGTGCTGCCAAACGGCCCCACCACGTCCACCTCATCGCCGACGCGCAAGTCGCACAGGTAGTTGGAGGCCACCCCGCGCACGGGCTGGCCGCGGTGGTCGGCCAGCACGCGCTTGACGGTCAGGGACAGGTTGTTGTGGCCCGGGCGCTCACCGTTGCGCGGGCTGGCCACCGAGTACTGGCGTGGGTGATGGGGGCGGCCCTGCTCGTCGACCCCAGGGGGAATGATGCCGATCGACTGCCCCTCCAGCACCGGAAACGGCATGGCCCCAAAGTCCAGCACGATGTGGTGCGTGTCGTAGTCGGAGCCAACCTCGGTGACGCGCAGGTTGCCGACGCAGGTCGCGCGCACCGACTTGCGCGCCGCGCGGGGTCCATAGAGGTTGACGTACGGATGGGCAGCCGACCACGGCGGGACGCTGGAACCATAGGTCGCCGCCGTCCAGGCCGTAGGCTGCGGCGCCACGGCGGCCGATGCGACCGACGCCTGGGCGGCCTGCGCCACCGCAGCCGCCGGCAGCTCCTGCGCGCCACCGGCCCCCAGGGTCGCCAACGCCTCATCGCTCAGGGGCGGCGGCAGCTCGTCCCACTCCAGCTGCTCGGCCAGCGTGTACGGACGCGTGCGCGGCACCCATCGCCAGTGGTCGATCGCGCCGGTCGGGCACGGTGGCACGCAGGCCATGCAGGCGTTGCATTTGTCCGCATCGACGACGTAATTGCGGCTGTCGTGCGTGATGGCTCCGACCGGGCAGGTGGCCTCGCAGGTGTTGCAGCGGATGCAGATTTCGGGATCGATCAGGTGCTGCTGCAGCACGGTGGCAGGCGCGTCCATCTCAGTTGAAGCGCACGTATTCGAAGTTCACCGGCTGCCGGTTGATGCCCATCACCGGCGGGGCGATCCAGTGGGCGAACTTGCCCGGCTCGACCACCCGACCCATCAGGCTGGCCACGAACGCCCGATCCTCATCGGTGGGCAGCCACTCACCGACGTGCTGGTTCCACTGCGCCTCGCTGACCACGCGCCCATCGGGACTGACCTTCACGCCGGCCAGGGTACCGATCTTGCGGTTGAACGCTTTGTGCGGCACCTTGAGCCGGAACGGGATGCCGGCCTTCTCGATGATGCGGTTCCAGCGCTCCACGCCACCGACCGAGTCGCGGATGTAATCGTCGCGCAGCACCTCGTTGAGCGCGTTGAGCATCGGCACCTCCTTCTCCACCAACTGCCCGTCGACGACATCGAGGATGCGGTAGGTGTCGTGCTTGAGGCGATGATCGTCGGTGCGCTTGCCCTCCTCGAAACGCCCCTTCAGCCCTGAACTGTAGAACGTGGCCGCGTTGCTGGACTGGTCGGCCCCGAACAGGTCGATGGTGACGCTGAAATGGAAGTTGAGGTAGCGCTGGATGGTGGGCAGGTCGATCACCCCCGCGGCACGCACCTTGTCGGGCTCATCGGTCTTGATCTGGTTCATGACCTCGCAGGTGCGCTGGATCACCCGCCCAACCCCCGACTCGCCCACGAACATGTGGTGCGCCTCTTCGGTCAGCATGAAGCGCGTCGTGCGCGCCAGCGGGTCGAAACCGCTTTCGGCCAGCGCGCACAGCTGGAACTTGCCGTCGCGGTCGGTGAAATAGGTGAACATGTAAAAGCTCAGCCAATCCGGTGTCTTCTCGTTGAAGGCCCCCAGGATGCGCGGGTTGTCGCGGTCACCGCTGCGCCGCTCCAGCAGCGCCTCGGCCTCCTCGCGCCCGTCACGGCCGAAATACTTGTGCAGCAGATACACCATGGCCCACAGGTGGCGCCCTTCTTCGACGTTGACCTGAAACAGGTTGCGCAGATCGTACTGGCTCGGACAGGTCAGACCCAGGTGGCGCTGCTGCTCCACCGAGGCGGGCTCGGTGTCGCCCTGCGTGACGATGATGCGACGCAGGTTGGCGCGGTGCTCGCCGGGGACCTCCTGCCAAGCATCCTCACCCAGATGATCGCCAAAATGGATCCTGCGCCCCGGCTCGGGAGGGTTGAGGAAGATGCCCCAGCGGTATTCAGGCATCTTGACGTAGCCAAACTGCGCCCAGCCCTGCGGATCGACGCTGACCGCGGTGCGCAAGTACACCTCATAGTCGTGCGAACCTTCCGGCCCCATGTCGCGCCACCACTGCAGGTAGTTGGGCTGCCAGTGCTCCAAGGCGCGCTGCAGCGTGCGGTCCTCGCTGAGGTTGACGTTGTTGGGAATCTTGTCGCTGTAGTTGATGGCGCTCATCGACGCTCTCCTGCGTTGCCATGCCGGTGGAGGAAACAGTGACGCAGACGGCCGACTCCACCGCGGTGGCCGGCCGCCGTCGGATCAGACACGCTGCCAGTCAAAGCGGGCCTTGTCACCCTTGCCGTAGACCTTCAGCGCCCCGTACTCGCCCACGGCGTTGGGGCGCTGAAAAATCCAGTTTTGCCACGCCGACAGGCGCCCAAAAATGCGAGTGACCATCGTCTCCGGGCCGCCAAAGCGCAGGTTGGCCTCCAGCCCGGTGAGCGCATCGGGTGACATCGCCGCGCGCTCCTCCAGCACCAGGCGCACTTCGTCGGCCCAGTCGATGTCGTCCAGCGCCGCGGTCACCAGCCCCAGGGCCGCCGCCTCGTCGCCGTCCAGTCCTCGCCCGAGCGTGGCTCGAGCCGCCCCCAACGCGGTAGCGTCGGCGTAGAAACGCCGCTGCAGACGGGTCTGGTCGCTGACCATCGGGTAACGGCCAAAGTTGGCTTCGTGCAGCGTCAGCCGCGGGGTACGCTGCGGCTCATCGGGCAGCACCAACATGTAGCTGCGGTCGGCTGCCAGGGCGAGTTCGGCCAGCGTGCCCGCAAAGCACGAGCCCGGCTCCAGCAGGGCAATCAGGCTGCGCGAAGTCACGTCCAGCCGTGCCAGCGCGCGGCGCAGCAGACCGGTGGTGGCACGCACGAACCAGTGCCCGGCGTGCGCCTGCAGCGCATCGTCGCAGGCCAGCACCGCGGCGGCGTCGCCTTCGGTGCGCAGCACCCAGGTGCCGATCGTCAACTCATTGGTGCGCAGGTGCAAAATGGCATCGTCCAGCTCGCGCCCCATCGCCAGGGGCCACCAGTCGGCCCCTTGGGCCACGATGGCGTTCAGCTCGGTCGCTGGCGCCGTCGCGGGGCCACGCACCGTCAACGTGGCCACGCGACGCGCCCGGTCGATCGACACCGAGACATGGCGGTATTGCACGCCATCGGCCTCGAAGCGGCGCACCAGCGGCGGCAACGCCACCCCTTGCGCGTCAGCGGGACGGTCGCTGAGCGCGGCCAGCCGACGCGCCCGCTCACGCACCACCTGGTCGAACACCGCGGGCTTGGCCAGCGCGTCCACCAGGCCCCAGTCCAGTGCCCGCTGCCCACGCACCCCCTCCACACTGGTGCACAACACGTCAGCCCGATCGTGACGCACGCGCCGCTTGTCGGTCAGACGGGTCAGCCCCCCGGTGCCTGGCAGCACGCCCAACAGCGGCACCTCGGGCAGGCTGACCGCGCTGGAGCGGTCATCCACCAGCACGATGTCGTCACAGGCCAGCGCCAGCTCGTAGCCGCCGCCGGCGCAGGTCCCGTTGAGCGCAGCCAAAAACTTCAACCCCTCGTGGCGGCTGGAATCCTCCATGCCATTGCGGGTCTCATTGGTGAACTTGCAGAAATTGACCTTCCAGGCGTGGCTGGACAGCCCCAGCATGAAGATGTTGGCGCCCGAGCAAAACACGCGCTCTTTGGCACTGGTCAACACCACCGTGCGCACCTGGGGATACTCGAAGCGGATGCGGTTGAGGGCATCGTGCAGCTCGATGTCGACGCCAAGGTCGTAGCTGTTGAGCTTGAGCCGATAGCCCGGCCGCAGGCCGGACTCCTCATCGACGTCCAGCGTCAACGTGGCCACGGGACCATCGACATGCAGGCGCACGTGACGGTAGCGGGTCGGATCGGTCTGGTAATCGACGACCGGGTCGAGATCGAGGGAGGTGGTCATGGCGTGGGCGGCTCGGTCAGGAAGGTGAAACAGCGGCTCAGCAGGCATGCACTATCGTGCATTTCTGATGTGCATCATAGTGCATGATGGTGCCGCTGACAAGCCCCCGTGCCTGCCTGCAACCTCGGAAAAACCCTTAACCGCCGATGCGCCGGTTGGCTGTGCGCTGCAGCCACGCCCGCACCTCGCGCAGCAGCAGCTCGAACGTTTCTTGCAGCGGCTGTGCACTGGTGTCGATGGTCAAATCGGCCTTGGAATAAAAGGCCGAGCGGCCAGCCAGGATGCGCTTCAAATCCTCCATCGCCTCGGCGCTGGCGGCCATCGGTCGCAGGTCCCCCTGTTCGGCCACGCGGCGCATATGGTCGGCGGGATCGGCCTTGAGCCACACCGTCGTGCAGTGCCGCAGCAGCAGGTGAAAATTGGCCGGATCCGACACCAAGCCCCCGGGCGTGGCGATCACCACCTCCGGATAGATCTGGATCGCTTCCTCCAGCGCGCGCCGCTCGTAGCGTCGGTACGCCGTGGCCCCGTACAGCGCGTGGATCTCGCTGATGCTGCAGCCAGCAAACTGCTCGATCTGACGGCTCAGTTCGATGAACGGATAGCCCAAGGCTTCGGCCAGCAGCCGGCCCAGCGTGGACTTGCCCGCCCCCCGCAGCCCGATGAGGGCGATGCGCCCCTGGCGGCCCACCGTATCCACTCCCCCATCGGCACCCAACAACTCGGCCAACTTCAGGCGCGCGCGCCGTAGTTCGGCCTCGTCGCGGCCCTGCAGCAGCTCCCGGATCAGGAGCCACTCGGGCGACGAGGTGCTGACATCGCCCAGCAGCTCGGCCAGCGAACACTGCAGCGCCCGCGCCACCTGCAGCAACACCAGGATCGAGGCGTTGCCCGCACCGTACTCGAGGTTGGCCAGGTGGCGCTCCGATACTTCGGCCGCCAGGGCCACCGCCTTGCGCGTCATGCCCCGGCGCGCGCGCAGCAGGCGCACTCGCTCCCCCAACGCGACCAAGAACGGCACGCGCGGCTCGCCGTGAGCATCCGGCCGCGGCTCGGTCTCCACGGGCAGCGTTAGTTGCAGCACCGGATCGGCCGCCTGTGTTTCAGCCGGCGACGGCCACTCACCGCCGCGGGGCGGGGCGACATCTACGGAGAGGGTTTTCAAGATGATTCACCGTGGTCGGGCATGCATCGGGCGGCACGCCGGGTAAACCCCGATACGCACCAACCCCCGAAACATGCAGGATAGTGCATGTTGGTGCCATAGGCACGATGCTGCATTTATACCTGCAACCGGGCCAGCTGAACAGCAGCCCGCTGCATGCCAGCCGACTGCACGAGGAGACCCTGAACCATGACCACCCCCCTGCCCCCCGCCCCGCCAGCCCGCTTCAATTTCGCCGCGCACCTGCTGCAGCGCAGCCAAGCCTACCCCGAGCGCATGGCGCTGATCGACGATCGCACCTCGCTGCGCTATGGCGAACTGGACGAGCGGGTGCGGCGCTGCGCCCGTGCCCTGCACGCGCTCGGTCTGCATCGCGAGGAACGGGTGCTGCTGCTGATGCACGACAGCCACGAGTGGGTGGTGTCGTTCCTGGGCTGCCTGTACGCTGGGGTGGTACCGGTGGCGGTCAACACGCTGTTGAGCGCCGAAGACTATGCCTATCAGTTGCGGCACGCGCGGGTGCAGGCAGCGCTGGTGTCGGCCGCCCTGCTGCCGGTGCTGAGCGCAGCCCTGCAAGGCGATGCACACGAGCTGCGTCATATCGTCGTGGCTCACGCCAGCGCGCCGGACCCACGGCCGCCAGGGGTGGCCTGCCACGCTTTCGAGGATTGGCTGCACGCCCATGACCCCGCGGCCCACCCCGCCGACACCCACGCCGACGAGCCCGCGTTCTGGCTGTACTCCTCCGGCTCCACTGGCCGCCCCAAAGGCACCGTGCACACCCATGCCAACCCGTATTGGACCGCCGAGCTTTACGGTCGCGGCGTGCTCGGGCTGCACGCGCAGGATCTGGTCTTCTCCGCCGCCAAACTGTTCTTCGCCTACGGGCTGGGCAACGCACTGTCCTTCCCCTTGAGCGTCGGGGCGGCCACCGTGCTGATGGCTGAGCGCCCCACCCCACCGGCGGTGTTTGCGCGCCTGTGTGGTGCCACCGCCACGCTGGCCGGACGTCGCCCCACCGTGTTCTACGGCGCGCCCACCGGCTACGCCGGCATGCTGGCGCATCCGCAGCTGCCCGCCCGCGAACAGGTTGGGCTGCGGCTGTGCTCCTCGGCCGGCGAGGCGCTGCCGCGCGACATCGGCCAGCGCTGGACGGCCCACTTTGGGGTGCCCATCGTCGATGGCATCGGCTCCACCGAAATGCTGCACATTTACTGTTCCAACCGTCCCGATGACGTCGCCTATGGCACCAGCGGCTGGCCGGTGCCTGGCTACGAGCTCGAAATCCGTGGCGAGGACGGGCGCCCACTGCCGCCCAACCCGGACGGCTCGATCGAGATCGGCGACCTGTACGTGCGGGGCCCCAGCGCCGCTTTGCTGTACTGGAACGACCGCGAGCGCTCGCAACAAACGTTTCAAGGGGCCTGGACACGTACCGGCGACAAATACATCCGCCACGCCGACGGCCGCTACGTTTATGCTGGCCGCAACGACGACATGCTCAAGGTCAGCGGCATCTACGTCTCACCGTTCGAGGTTGAAGCCACCCTGGTGCAACACCCCGCGGTGCTGGAAGCAGCGGTCATCGGCATCACCGACGCCGATGGGCTGACCAAGACCAAGGCTTTCGTCGTGCTGCGGCCGGGCTGCAGCGTCAGCGCCGAGGAACTGCAGGCGCACTGCAAGCAGCACCTGGCCGCCTACAAATACCCACGGCTGGTGGAATTCGTCCCTGAACTGCCCAAAACCGCCACCGGCAAGATTCAGCGCTTTCGCCTCCGCGAGCTCGAAGCCGCGCGAGCCGCCGCCGCCTGAGCGGCCACCCCAAGGCTCACCCGCCCGCGGTGCGGGATCCTGCCGCCCGCCGGCGCAACCACGGCTGCAGCAAGCCATGCGCATTGACCAGCAAGGCCCCAGCCAACACCAACGCCGCCCCCACGACGAAGCTGGGCTGCAACGGCTCCTGCAGCAACCAGGCTCCCAACCCCATTCCAAACAAGGGGGTCAAGAATGACAGCACACCCAGGCGCGAGGCCAGGTAGTGCCGCAGCAGCCAGAACCACACCAAAAAACTCGCAAACGACACGACCACCGCATGAAACGCCAGACTCGCCCACACCGCAGCGCTGGGGCGCAGGATGGCCTGGCCCATCAGCCACGCCGCCGGCGTCAGCAAGGCAAACGCCATCAGCAGCTGGTACAACAGCGTCGGCGTGGCCGGCAAGTGGGCCAGGCGTGAGGTGCGGATGACCACCGTCGTGGCTCCCCAGGCGATGCCCGCCGCCAGGCCCAGCGCATCCCCCCACAGCATGCCCGGCGCGCCCAGCGTCAGCGGCTCGGCACGTACCCCAAACACCACCACGATGCCCGCAAACGCCAGCGCCACCCCGGCCCACTGCAGCGGGGCCAGCCGCTCCGCTGGCACCCACAGATGCAGCCCCAGCGCCGCCCAGATCGGTGCGGTGTACAGCAGCACCGACATGTGCGCCGCCGAAGTCCAGCGCAGCCCCAAGCCGACGAACAGATACTCCAGCGCGAACAAAGCCCCGGCCGCCAGCCCCGGCCGCCATGATTCGGCCCATGGCATCGGCTCGCCGCGCCAGCGCATCAGCCCAATCACCAACACGGCTGCGATCCCAGAGCGCAGCGCGATCTGCAACACCGGTGCAAAATCCTGCGCGGTGGCCTTCAGCACCACCTGCTGCAGGCCCCACAGCGCGCACAGCCCCACCATCAGCGTGGTGGCGCGCGCATCGAGCGGCTGGCGATCCACGAACGATGCTTCCTGCGACGTGGCGCCCCGCCTGCGCAGGCCAGGACGCCGGCTGACTCACGTGCCCTGGCTGATCTTGATGGCCGGAAACTTGCTCGAATAATCCTTGGCCTGTGCCGCCACAGCCAACGCCACCTGGCGCGCCACCGCCTTGTACTGCGCGGCCAGTTCACTGTCGGGCTCGGCCACCACGGTGGGGCGCCCGCCATCGGCCTGCTCGCGAATGCGCACGTGCAGCGGCAGCGAGCCCAGACAGGGCACGCCGAGCTCGGCGGCCATGCGCTTGCCGCCATCGGCGCCGAAGATGTGCTCGGCGTGTCCGCAGTGCGGGCAGACATGCACGGCCATGTTTTCGACGATGCCCAGGATCGGCACCCCCACCTTC
>JANWZF010000247.1 GCA_025054905.1 Tepidimonas sp. | reverse complement strand
TGCCCGTCGGTGGCGGCACCGCCGGCCTGCTCGACGATCCAGCCCATCGGATTGGCCTCGTACATCAGGCGCAGCTTGCCGGGCTTGTTCGGCTCGCGCTTGTCCCAGGGGTACAGGAAGATGCCGCCGCGACTCAGGATGCGGTGCACGTCGGCCACCATCGAGGCGATCCAGCGCATGTTGAAGTCCTTGCCGCGCGGACCTTCCGCGCCGGCCAGGCACTCTTCGATGTAGCGGCGCACCGGCGGGGCCCAATGCCGCCAGTTGCTCATGTTGATCGCGAATTCCTTGGTGTCTTCGGGGATGCGCACGCGATCCTGGGTCAGCACCCAGGCCCCTTGCTCGCGGTCCAGTGTGAACATCGCCACGCCGTTGCCGACGGTCAGCACCAGCGTGGTCTGGGGACCATAGATGCAATAGCCGGCCGCGACCTGCTGGCGGCCCGGCTGCAGGAAGTCGGCCTCGGTCACCGGTTCAATCACGCTGGGGTCGTCGTGCTGGCGCTTCAGCACCGAAAAGATCGTACCGATGCTGACGTTGCAGTCGATGTTGCTGGAGCCGTCCAGCGGGTCGAACAGCAGCAGGTACTCACCCTGCGGGTAGCGATTCGGGATCGGATGGATGCCGTCGAGTTCCTCGGAGGCCATGGCCGCCAGGTGCCCGCCCCATTCGTTGGCCTCGATCAGCACCTCGTTGGCGATGACGTCGAGTTTTTTCTGCACCTCGCCCTGGACGTTTTCGGTGCCGGCTGAGCCCAGCACCCCGCCCAGCGCGCCTTTGCCCACGGCGATGGCGATGCGCTTGCAGGCGCGCGCGACCACCTCCAGCAGCAGCCGCAGCTGCGGTGTGATGGCGCCGTGCACGCGCTGCTGCTCGATCAGGTAGCGGGTCAGCGAGATGCGGGACTCGGACATGGCGGCAACTCCGGGCGAAAGGGGCAGGGCAGATCAGTCGGCCAGCGCGCGCGTGACGACTTCGCGCACATCGGTGCTGAGCGGCTCGTGGGCCGCAACGGCCTGCAGCGCGGCCTGGGCGGCGCTGCGGTAGGGCTCGGCCAGCTTTTTCCAGCGGTCCAGCGCGCGCGCCAGCCGCGCGGCCACTTGCGGGTTGAAGGTGTCGATTTCCAGCACCCGGTCGCGCCAGAAGGCGTAGCCGGCACCGTCGGCGCGGTGAAAGCCCGCCGGGTTGGCGTGGCAGAAGGTGTGGATCAGGCTGCGCGCGCGGTTGGGGTTGCGCAGGTGGAAGTCCGGGTGCTGCAGCAGGGCCTGCACGCGTGGCAAGGCGTCGCCGTTTCGGTCCGGCGCGCCCGCCTGCAGCGCGAACCACTTGTCCAGCACCAGCTCCTCGTTGCGGAAACGCTCGTGGAACAGCGCCAGCGCACGCGCAGCCAGCTCATGGCCGGCGGCCACCAGCGCGCTGAGCGCCTGGTAGCGGTCGGTCATGTTGGTGGCGTCCTTGAAGCGCTGGTAGGTCTTGCCGGGCCAGACCGGGTTGCCGTTGTCGCGCGCGGCCAGGCACAGCATGTGCAGGGCCAGGCCGGCCAAGGCACGCCGGCCGGCGCTAGCCGGGTCGGGCCGGTAGGCGCCGGTGTCCTTGTGCTGCTCGTAAGCCCAGATCCAGTCCTCGTGCAGGGCGTGCGCCAGCTGCTGGCGCATCGCTTCGCGCACGGCGTGGATGCGCTGCGGGTCGACGACGTCCAGCTGCTCGGCGATGTAGGTCTCGGCCGGCAGCGTCAGCACCAGTTCCTTGAACGCGGCATCCAGCGTCGGGTGGCGCAGCACGGTGCGCATGGCCTCGAGAAACGCCGCATCGAGCGGCTCATGCACCGGGCCGCTGTCCTGCACGGCAGCCAGTGCGCGGCGCAATGCCAGCTGCTGGCCGGCCTCCCAGCGGTTGAACGGGTCGCTGTCGTGCGCCAGCAGCACGCGCAGCTCATCGTCGCTGAGCGTGTGCTGAAGGATCACCGGGGCGCTGAAGCCGCGCAGCAGCGACGGCACGGGGGCGGCATCCAGGCCCTCGAAGACCACCGTGGTTTCGGGTTCGTGCAGCACCACCAGGCGCTCGGTGCCCGGCAGCGCCTGACCCTGGGCGTCCAGCAGCCCCATGGCCACCGGGATGACGAACGGTTCCTTGACCGGCTGGCCCGCAGTCGGCGGGCAGCTCTGGCGCAGGGTCAGCGTGTAGGTGCGCGTCTGCGGATCGTAGAGCCCTTGCGCCTGCACGCGCGGCGTGCCGGCCTGGGCATACCAGCGCTTGAACTGGGGTAGCAGCCGGGCCAGGTCGCTGTCGGGGTTGGCATCCGCCATCGCCTGCGCAAAATCGTCGCAGGTGACAGCCTGGCCGTCGTGACGCTCGAAGTACAGCTTCAGGCCGCGCGCAAAGCCCTCCCGGCCCACCAGCGTCTGCATCATGCGCACGACTTCGGCGCCCTTTTCGTACACCGTGACGGTGTAGAAGTTGTTGATCTCGGCGTACTGGTCGGGGCGCACCGGGTGCGCCATCGGGCCGGCATCTTCCGGGAACTGGACGGTGCGCAGCACGCGCACGTCCTCGATGCGCTTGACCGCGCGCGCCGAGGGGCTGCCGGCCATGTCCATGCTGAATTCCTGGTCACGAAAGACCGTCAGGCCTTCCTTCAGGCTCAGCTGGAACCAGTCGCGGCAGGTGACGCGGTTGCCGGTCCAGTTGTGGAAGTACTCGTGCGCCACCACCGACTCGATGTTGGCGTAGTCGGTGTCCGTGGCGGTGGCCGGATTGGCCAGCACGTACTTGGTGTTGAAGATGTTGAGACCCTTGTTCTCCATCGCGCCCATGTTGAAGTCGCCGGTGGCGACGATCATGAAGCGCTCCAGGTCCAGCGGCAGGTCAAAGCGCGTCTCGTCCCAGGCGATGGCCGCCATCAGCGATTGCAGCGCGTGCTCGGTCTTGTCCAGGTCGGCGCGGCGCACGTAGATCTGCAGCAGGTGCTGGGTGCCGTGGCGGCTGATGATGGGCTGGCTGCGGCAGACCAGGTCACCAGCCACCAGCGCGAACAGATAGCAGGGTTTGCGATGCGGGTCGACCCATTGCGCATAGTGACGGCCGCCCTCCAGCTCGCCGCTGGCCACCAGGTTGCCGTTGGACAGCAGCACCGGATAGCGCTTCTTGTCGGCGCGCAGCGTCACCGTGTAGGTGGCCATGACGTCGGGCCGGTCCAAAAAGTAGGTGATGCGGCGAAAACCCTCGGCCTCGCACTGCGTGAAAAAGGTGTCCTGACTGACGTACAGACCCATCAGCTGGGTGTTTTTCTCCGGTGCGCAGGTGGTGAAGATCTCCAGCTCGAAGGGCTCGTGGCCCTCGGGCAGGGCCTCCAGCACGAGCTGGCCGCCATCCATCTTGAAACTGGTGCCCTGGCCGTTGACCAGAACGCGTGCCAGGTTGAGTTCTTCGCCGTCCAGCCGCAACGGCTGCGCAGGCACGTCGGGGTTGCGGCGCACGCGCATGCGGTTGAGCACGCGCGTCTTGGCCGGATCGAGGTCGAAGGTCAGGTCGACCGTGTCGATCCAGTACGCCGGTGGTGCATAGTCTTCGCGGCGCACGATGCGGGGGCTGCCTTCACGCAAAGCGGTCATGGGTGGGGATCCTGGTGGAGGGGGCAGGGCGGATCAGACGCCCTGCTTGAGCGAGGCTTCAATGAACACGTCGAGGTCGCCGTCCAGCACCTTCTGCGTGTTGGAGACTTCCACGTTGGTGCGCAGGTCCTTGATGCGGCTCTGATCGAGCACGTAGCTACGGATCTGGTGGCCCCAGCCGACATCGGTTTTGGTCGCTTCCAGCTGCTGCTGGGTTTCCATGCGCTTGCGCATTTCCAGCTCGTACAGCTTGGAGCGCAGGCGCTGCCAGGCCAGGTCGCGGTTGGAGTGCTGGCTGCGGCTGTCCTGCGCGGTCACGACGATGCCGGTGGGAATGTGCGTCAGACGCACCGCCGAGTCGGTCTTGTTGATGTGCTGGCCACCGGCGCCGCTGGCACGATAGGTGTCCACGCGCACGTCGGCCGGGTTGATTTCCACCTCGATCGAGTCGTCGATTTCCGGGTAGACGAACACCGAGGCAAACGAGGTGTGGCGCCCACCCGAGGAATCAAACGGCGACTTGCGCACCAGCCGGTGCACCCCGGTTTCGGTGCGCAGCAGCCCGAAGGCGTAGTCCCCCTCGACCTTGATCGTGGCGCTCTTGATGCCGGCGGTGTCGCCGGGTTGCTCGTCTTCGACCGTGGCCTTGAAACCCTTGCGCTCGGCGTAGCGCAGGTATTGGCGCAGCAGCATCTGCGCCCAGTCGCATGCTTCGGTGCCGCCGGCGCCGGCCTGGATGTCGATGAAGCAGTTGTTGGGGTCCGCCGGGTTGTTGAACATGCGGCGGAATTCAAGTTTTTCCACCTCCGGGGCGATGCGTGCCACGTCGGCCTCGATGGTCTCCAGGCCCGCATCGTCGCCTTCGGCGCGCGACATGTCGAACAGCTCGGTGTTGTCAGCCAGCTCCTGCGCCAGCCGGTCCAACACCAGCACCACGTCCTCGAGCGACTTCTTTTCTTTGGCCAGCTCCTGCGCGCGCTTGGGGTCGTTCCAGACACCCGGATCCTCCAGCGCGGCGTTGACCTCCGACAGCTTCAGCGCCTTGGCGTCGTAGTCAAAGAAACCTCCGTAGATCGGCGACGCGCTGCGTCAGGTCCTGCAGGCGGTGGGCGAGGGCGTTGAGGCGTTCGGCTTCCATGGTGGGATTCAAGTCGGGTTCAGCGTTTTGTGCGACCAACCTGTCATTTTCTCATGGATGGCCGCGCGGTGCAGGCCGTTGGCGAGGGGGCTGTCCTCAATCCCTGCGTCCGAGCTGCGCCACCAGCATGCCCGCCACGATCAGGGCTGCCCCGCCCCAGCCGCGCCAGCCCAGGGCCTCCCCCAGCACCCACCAACCGCCCAGCGCGGCAAACACGCCCTCGCTGCTGTAAATGATGGCCGCGTGCGTGGGGTGGGCGTGGCGCTGGGCCACCACTTGCAGCGTGTAGGCGACCCCGATCGACAGGATGCCGCCCCAGGCGATGGCACCCGCAGCCTCCAGCAGCGCCGAGGGGCCCATCGGCTCGGTGCGTGCCCACCCCACCACCCATGACAGCAGCGCTGCCACCAGATATTGCACCACCGACAGGCGCAGCGCATCGTGACGGCGCGCGTAGCGTCCCACCAGCAGGACATGGACTGCCCAAATGAATGCGCTACCAAGTTGCAGCCAGTCACCGGGGGCGATGGTGGCATCGGGCTTGACGCTCAAAAAGTACAGCCCCGCGGCCGCCAGCGTCACCGCCAGCCACACCGCCGGTGGCACCCGCCGTCCCCCCAGCGCCAGCAGCAACGGCACCAGCACCACATACAG
>JANWZF010000216.1 GCA_025054905.1 Tepidimonas sp. | reverse complement strand
GGCGCGCCACCTGCCGCCAGCCACCAGCGCGATGAGCGTGATGATGGTGCCGCTGATCGGCACCGCCAGCGCCACCGTCATCGCTGGCGAATGGCCGCGCTGGACCGACGGAGTGGCGATGGTGTGCGTGATGGGGGCCATCGCCACGGTGCTGCTGCCGCCCGGGGTGTGGCGGCGCCTGCTGCGCCGCTGAGGCTGGCGGCGATGGCCGTGCCCGCCTGCATCAACGCTCACTCGGGCACCCCCAGCAGCGGGGGCCGCACGCCAGCCGGTTGCGCACGGACACAGGGCCGTCCTGCCGTGGGTTTCAGGCGCGCGGCAGCGTCACGCCGCGCTGGCCCTGGTATTTGCCGCCACGGTCCTTGTACGACACCTCGCAGACCTCGTCGCTTTCGAAAAACAGCACCTGCGCGCAGCCTTCGCCGGCGTAGATCTTGGCCGGCAGCGGGGTGGTATTGGAAAACTCCAGCGTCACGTAGCCCTCCCACTCGGGCTCAAACGGCGTGACGTTGACGATGATGCCGCAGCGCGCGTACGTGCTTTTGCCCAGGCAGATGGTCAGCACGTTGCGCGGGATGCGGAAATACTCCACCGTGCGCGCCAGCGCAAAGCTGTTGGGCGGGATGATGCAGTGGTCGCCGTGGAAATCGACAAAGCTTTTTTCGTCGAAGTTCTTCGGGTCCACCACCGTGCTGTGGATGTTGGTGAAAACCTTGAATTCCGGAGCACAGCGGATGTCGTAGCCGTAGCTGCTGGTGCCGTAGCTGATGACCTTGCGGCCCTCGACCTCGCGGATCTGGCTGGGCTCAAACGGCTCGATCATGCCGTATTCCTCCGCCATGCGGCGGATCCATTTGTCGCTCTTGAGGGTCATGGTGCGCGAAGGTGCCAATGCCTGAATCGGCGCATTGTACGAAGCGCCTGCCCCGCCCTACGACGCCGACGTGCGCCCACGCGCGCCAGCCCGGGCGCGGCAGGGGGACTTCACCCCGGCGCTGCCGCGGCGCTGAAGGCCTGCTGCAACGCGGCCAGGTACCGGGCGCGCTGCTGCTCCTGCAGAAAAGCGGCCTCGAAGCTGTGGGCCAGCAGCTGCCAGGCCGCGCGCGCATCCAGCCGCAGCGCCTGCACGGTCTGCACCAGGTTGTCGGCGATGTAGCCGCCGAAGTACGCCGGATCGTCCGAGTTGACGGTGACGCACAGCCCCGCCTGCAGCAAGGCGCCCAGGTTGTGCGATGGCAGATCCGCAAACACGCACAGCCGCACGTTGGACAGCGGACAGACCGTCAGCGGCACGCGCTCGCGCGCCAGCCGCTGCAGCAGCGCGGCATCATGCACGGCCTGCACCCCATGGTCGATGCGCTGCACCTGCAACAGATCGAGCGCCTGCCAGATGTACGCCGGGGGCCCCTCCTCGCCCGCATGCGCCACGCAGTGCAACCCTTCAGCACGGGCACGTGCGAAGACGCGCTGAAACTTGGCCGGGGGATGGCCGACCTCGCTGGAATCCAGCCCGAGGCCGATGAAGTGTTCACGCCATGGCCCCAGCTGCTGCAGCGTGGCCAGCGCCTCGTCTTCGCTCAGATGGCGCAGGATGCACGGGATCCACTGCACCGACAGACCGAGCTCGGCAGCCGCACGGCGCTGCGCCGCCACCAGTCCCTCGAACACCGCCGCCAGCGGCACCCCGCGCGCGGTGTGGGTCTGCGGATCGAAAAAGCACTCCGCGTGCACGACCCCATCGGCGGCGGCACGCTTGAAGTACGCCCAGGCCAGATCGTAAAAATCCTGCGCGTCGCGCAGCACGCCAGCCCCAGCGTAGTACAGGTCCAGAAAACTTTGCAGACTGGTGAACGCATAGGCCGCGCGCACCTGCTCGACGCTCGCCCACGGCAGGCGTACACCGTGGCGGCGCGCCAGTGCCAGCATCAGCTCCGGCTCCAGCGTGCCTTCGATGTGCAGGTGCAGCTCGGCCTTGGGCGCACGGCGCAGCAGATCGGCCAGCCGCTCGCCGCCCAGGCGGTCCCAGTCGAGGTCGGGCACGTCGATCATGGCTCGGGTCCTCAGCACACCCCCACGGTGATGCCGAGCTCGCGCAGGTAGCGCCGGTAGGCCGCACTCAAACGGTCGGCCGCGCACATCGCCTCGCCGCCGTGGATCGGCAGCCGCTTTGGGGATTGGGACTCGAGGATCGGGCGGTCCTGCGCGAAGATGGCCGCCTGAAAGTCGCGCAGCGCCGCCTCCGGCGTGGTGGTGTCGGTGGTGTGCTGCGCAAACCACACGCGGCAGCCCTCATCGCCCACCGGGCACGCCCACATCACGTAGGCGTCGGCGGGGGCGTCCCCCTCGGGCTGCTTTTGCAGCAGCGCCGCAAAGGGACTGAGCACCTCGTAGCGGTAGCGCACCCAGGCACCGGTCTGTGCGCGGGCGGTCGCGCGCGGCTGCCACGCCGGGTAATCCGGCACCACCGGCCGCCCATCGGCGGTGTATGCCAGCGCGTGGTGCGGCACCTCGGCATGACCCGCGTCGCCCAACCACCCCTCATGCACGAAGGCGAAATGCGCGGTGTCGAGAAAATTTTCCACCGCGCGCGCGGCGCTGGTGGCGACGTCGAACGGGCCGTGCAGCACACGCCGCGGTGGCAAATCCGGCAGCGCCGGCGGCACCGGGCAGGCCGGCTCACCGAGGCAAACCCACAGCATCCCGTGGGCCTGCGTCAGGGGGTAGCGGCTAGCCGCATGGCTGGACGGCGGGGGAAAGCCAGGCAGCGCCGGTATCGCACGGCAGCGACCACTGCCATCGAAACGCCAGCCGTGGTAGGGGCACTGCAGCTGTCCTGCCACCACCGTGCCGAGCGACAGGCGCGCGCCGCGGTGCGGGCAGCGGTCGGCCAGCGCGTGCACCTGCCCCTGGTCGTCGCGCCAGAGAACCAGGGCTTGGCCCAGCAGCGTGACGGCCAGCGGCGCACCGCCGACCTCGTCGGCCGCGGCCACCGGCCACCACAGCGTGCGCTCGACCATCACTTACCCGAGGGCACCTTGCCTTCGACGCCCTTGACGAAGAAGTTGACCTTGTCCTTCCAGTCCTGGTCGGCCTTGACGCCCTTGGCCAGCACTTCCTTGCCGGTGTTGTCGACGATCGGGCCGGTGAAGACCTCGAATTCGCCGCTCTTCAAGCCCGCCTTGACTTCCTCGACCTTTTTCTTGGCCGCCTCCGGCACGACATCGGCGATCTTGATCAGGTCGTTGACCCCTTCCTTGACGCCCAGCACCGTGCGCTTGCTCTGCCAGGTGCCATCCAGCACCTCCTGCACCGCCTGGATGTAGTACGGCCCCCAGTTGACGATGGCCGAAGCCAGATGCGCCTTCGGGCCGAAGCTGCTCATGTCGCTGTCCCAGCCAAAAGCGTACTTGCCGTTTTTCTCGGCGGTCTGCAGCACGGCGGTGGAGTCGGTGTTTTGCAGCAGCACGTCCGCGCCCTGGTTGATCAGGCTCTGCGCGGCCTCGGTTTCCTTGGGCGGGTCAAACCAGGTGTTGACCCACACGACCTTCAGCTTGATGTCGGGCTTGACGGTCTGTGCGCCCAGCACGAACGCGTTGATGTTGCGCAGCACCTCCGGAATCGGGAACGAGCCGACAAAGCCCAGCGTGCCGGTCTTGGTCATGTGCGCGGCGATGATGCCGGCCATGTAGGTGTCCTGATAGAAACTGGCATCGTAGACGCGCATGTTGGGCGCGGTCTTGTAACCCGTGGCGTGCTCGAATTTGACGTCCGGGAATTCCTGCGCCACCTTCAGCATCGGCTCCATGTAGCCGAACGAAGTCGCGAAGATGATCTTGTGGCCCTGCGCGGCCAGATCGCGGATGACGCGCTCGGCATCCGCCCCCTCGGGCACGCTTTCGACGAAGGTGGTCTTGACCTTGTCACCAAAATGCGCCTCGACCGCCTTGCGGCCGAGGTCATGCGCAAACGACCAGCCGGCATCACCGACCGGGCCGACATAGACCCAGGCCGCCTTCAGCGGCTCGGGCTTGGGCGCCTCGGTGGCGGGGGCAGGCGCCGGCTTGGGCTCTTCCTTCTTGCCACAGCCCACCAGGACGCTGCCCGCCATCAGGCTGACCGCCGCTGCGGCAGCCGCCCCCTTGAGCCAGTCACGTTTGTTGCGATCGATCATGTTTGCACTCCTGCCAAAAAAGAAAAACGGATCTGCCCGGGGCACCATGGCAGCCGCGCGGGCCCGGATGGTGGGCTATTGTCACCCACCGGGGTCAAACGGCCGCCCGAGCGACTGGGGCATGTGCATGCGAATCCACTGCGGGCTGCGCGAAATCAGCACCAGCACGACCACCGTGGCCAGGTACGGCATCATGGTCAGGAACTGGCTGGGCACCTGCACCCCCATGCCCTGCAGGTGAAACTGCAGCATCGTCACGCCGCCGAACAGGTAAGCTCCAAGCAAGACACGTGCCGGCCGCCAGGTGGCAAAGGTGGTCAGCGCCAGCGCGATCCACCCTTTGCCCGCGATCATGCCCTCAACCCATAGCGGCGTGTAGACGGTGGACACGTAGGCGCCCGCCAAGCCGCACAGCGCCCCCCCGACGACCACCGCCAGCAACCGGATACGCCGCACCGGGTAACCCAGGGCATGCGCCGATTCGGGGCTTTCGCCGACGGCGCGCAGCACCAGGCCGGTGCGTGTGCGGTCGTACAGCCAGATCAGGCCCAGCGCCAGCGCGACCGTGGCGTAAACCAGGGCGTGGTGGCGAAACAGCGCCACGCCGACCCAGGGCCAATCCCCGAGCCAGGGCACGTGCGGGGTGACGAGCTCGGGCAGCTTGTATTGCGTGTAGGGCTGGCCGGCAAAGGCCGACAGCCCGGCGCCAAACAGGCTCAACGCCAAGCCGGTGGCGTACTGGTTGGTGTTGAGGTAGATGACCAGCCAGCCAAACAGCAGCGACAGCAGCGCCGCCACCGCCATGCCCGCCACGAACCCCAAGGGGTGCACCCCCAGGTGCACCACGGTGGCAAAGCCAGCCAGCGCGCCGCACAGCATCAGCCCCTCGGCCCCCAGGTTGACCACGCCCACCTTTTCATTGATCAGCAGACCCAGCGCCGCGATCGCCAGCACGGTGCCGGCGTTGAGCGTGGCGGCGATCAGCAAAGCCGCGGCATCCATGGCCTCAAGCCCTCCTCCAACGGATGCGGTACTGGATCAAGGTGTCGCACCCCAACAGCGCAAACAGCAGCAACCCCTGAAAGACGCCGGTGATCGACTTGGGCAGCCCCAGGCGCGACTGCGCCAGCTCACCACCCAGGTAAAACATGCTCATCAGCAACGCCGCCCCGACGATACCCGCCGGGTGCAAGCGGCCCACGAACGCCACGATGATGGCGGCAAAGCCATAGCCCACCGGCACGTGCGGTGTGAGCTGACCGACCGGCCCAGCCACCTCCAGTGCCCCGGCCAACCCGGCCAGCGCACCGGTCACCCCCATGGCCAGCCACAGCGCCGCACGCGCCGAAAACCCCGCGTAGCGGGCCGCCAGCGGCGCCAGCCCCCCCACCTGCTGGGCAAAACCCGCCCGTGTGCGAAACAGAAACACCCACGTGGCCAACGCCGCCAGCAGGGCCAGTACCAGCCCCAGGTGCACGCGCAAGCCTGGCACCAGGCGCGGCACCTGTGCGGCGGCGTCGAAGCGCTGGGTCTGTGGAAAGTTGAAGCCCAGCGGATCCTTCCACGGCCCATAGACGAGATAATGCAGCAGCTGCACCGCCACGTACACTAGCATCAGGCTGACGAGAATTTCGTTGGCGTTGAAGCGGTCGCGCAGCCAGGCCGTGATGCAGGCCCACGCGAGCCCGCCCAAGGTGCCGGCCAGCAGGACGACCGGCCAGGTGGCCCAGGCCGCCCCCTGCAGCGCCAGCGCCACCCCGCTGGCGCACACCGCGCCCAGCACAAACTGCCCCTCGGCCCCGATGTTCCAGACGTTGGAGCGAAAGCCGATCGCCAGCCCCAGCGCGATCAGCAGCAGTGGGGTGGCCTTCAGCAGCAGTTCGCTGAGGGCGCGCAGGTCACGCACCGGCTCCCAGAAAAACACCCGCAGCCCCGCCAGCGGATCCTTGCCCAGGGCGGCAAACAGCACCATGCCCACCCCCACCGTGATCGCCAGCGCCAGCAGCGGCGAACCCCAGCGCCAGTGGACGCTGGGCTGAGGACGTCGCTCAAGCTGCAACATGCTGCCCCTCCTCGTTCGCCTGGGACGCCCACGGCGAGCCCGGCCACAGCCCCGACATCCAGGCGCCGACGCGCTCGACCGTGGCTTCGGCCACCGGCACCGCAGGCGACAGATGCCCCTTGGCGATCACGACCAGGCGGTCGCACAGCTCGAACAGCTCATCCAGCTCCTCGCTGACCACCAGCACCGCGCAGCCCGCCTCGCGCAGCGCCAGCAGCGCGGCGCGAATCTGCGCGGCCGCCCCCACGTCCACCCCCCAGGTGGGCTGCGACACGATCAGCACGCGCGGCCGCGCCTCGATCTCACGCCCCACGATGAACTTTTGCAGGTTGCCCCCTGACAGCGACTGCGCCGCGGCATCCGGGCCGGCAGCCTTGACCCCGTAGCGCTCGATGATGCCGGCCGCCTGCGTGCGCAGCGCCGCAAGCCGCAGCCAGCCACCGCGGCCTACACCTTCGTGGCGGGTCAGCAGCAGGTTGTGCGCCAGCCCCAGCATCGGCACCGCGCCACGGCCCAGCCGCTCTTCGGGAACGAAATGCAGTCCGGCACGACGGCGCTGCGCCGGGTTGGCCGCGCCGATGTCGCGCCCGTCCAGCAGCACGGTGCCGGGCGGCACCCCCGTGTCCTCGCCCGAGAGGACTTCCAGCAGCTCGCGCTGACCGTTGCCCGAGACACCGGCCACCCCCACGATCTCGCCCGCGCGCACCTGCAGCCGCACCTCGTGCAAATCGGTGCCGAACGGATGCGGGCTGCGGTGCGTCAGCCCGGCCAGCTCCAGCACCACCGCGCCCGGGGGCCGGCGCTGCGCCGGCAGCGGCGGCGGCTCGCTGCCGATCATCAGCCGCGACAGCTGCGCCTCGCTGGTCGTGCGCGGATCCACGCTGCCGGTGACACGGCCCGCGCGCATCACCGTGCAGGCGTCGCACAAGGCACGGATTTCGTGCAGCTTGTGGCTGATGTAGAGAATGCTGCAGCCCTCGCGGGCGAGCTGGCGCAACACCTCGAACAGGCGCTGCACCGCCTGCGGCGTCAGCACCGAGGTCGGCTCATCCAGGATCAGCAACCGGGGCTGGCCGAGCAGAGCCCGCACGATCTCGACGCGCTGGCGCTCGCCCACCGACAGACTGTGCACCGGACGCTCGGGATCGATCTCCAGCCCATAGGCAGCGGCCTTGGCGCGAATCGCCGCCACCACCTCGGCGCGCGTACGCCTCCCCTGCAGCCCGAGCCAGACGTTGTCGGCCACGGTCAGGGTTTCGAACAGGCTGAAGTGCTGAAACACCATGCCAATGCCCAGCTCGCGCGCCTGCTGCGGGCTGCGCACCTGCACCGGTTGGCCATCGAAGCGCATCGTGCCGGCATCGGGCTGCACGACGCCGTAGATGATTTTCATCAGTGTGGACTTGCCCGCACCGTTTTCGCCGAGCACGGCGTGGATGCTGCCGGGCAACACGGTCAGGCTGACACGGTCGTTGGCCACCACACCGGGGTAGCGCTTGGTGACGTCATGCAGCTCAAGTCGGGGCGTGGTTGGGCTCATCGGTCGGTTCTGGCAGCCTGGCTTGGGCCGGGCGCCTGCGCCGCCCGGGTCGAAGGCATTGATGGTAACGCCGCGGCCCCCGTGCCGCCGGGGGCAACCAGCGCAGCGGCGACGTCACGGATGGTTTGACGCAGCCACTGCGCCGCCGGCGCGTGGTGCGTGCGGTCGTGCCACAGCTGGTAGTACTGCAGCCGCGGAAAATCCAGCGGGGGCGGCACGATGGCCACGGGCAGCGTGGCGGTGAAGCGTTCGCAGTACTGCCGCCCGGTGGTCAGCACCAGCAGGCTGTCGGCCACCATGGCCGGAATCAGGCCAAAGTGCGGGCAGCGCACCACGATGTTGCGCTGCAGCCCGCGCCGCGCCAGGTGTTCGTCGATGACGCCCCGCGTGCCGGGCACCAGCGCCGTCGGCGCCACGTGCTCGGCTGCCAGCCACTCGGGCAGCGTCCACCCCCGCCGCCGCGCCGGGTGGTGCTGCGCCACCAGGCACACCACCTCGTCGCCGAACAGGCGCCCCTGATGCAGCTCGCCGGGCACCTCCGGCCAGTTGCCGATGACCACATCGACCTCCCCTGTGGCCAGGCGCTGGCGGTAGTCCGGCACACCCCCCAGCGGCTGCAGATCGATACGGCAGTGCGGCGCCTGGGCTTTCAGACGTGCCACCAGACGCGGCAAAAACCAGGGATCAAGGTAATCACTGGCCGCCACACTGAAGGTGTGCTCGCTGTGCGCCGGGTCGAACGCGCGCGCCGCCGCCAGCATGCCGTCAGCCTGGCGCAGGATCTCGCCCATCGGGCCGATCATGCGCTGCGCCACCGCCGTGGGCACCAGCCCGCCGCCACCGCGCACCAGCAGGGCATCGCCAGTCAGGCGCCGCAGCCGGCGCAGTACAGCGCTGACCGCCGGCTGGTGCAAGCCCAGCCGCACGGCGGCGCGTGTGACGCTGCGTTCGGACAACACGGTGTGCAACACCCGGATCGAATGCAGGTCGATGCTGTCCCAAGGCACGGGGCGTGACATATGGCTGCGATTATCCCGTGAATCATCGCCCCCGTATGCCAGGCCGATGGGCGTGGCGTAGTCTGAGCGCATGAATCGAGGCTCCGACTCCAACGTGGGCCAGCTGGCCGCAGCACCGATCCGGCTGGTTCACCGCGGCCGGGTGGTCACGCTGCCAGAGGTGCCGCCAGACCTGACGCTGCTGGAACTGTTGCGGCAACGTCTCGGGCTGAGCGGCGTGAAGGAGGGCTGCGCCGCAGGCGACTGTGGTGCCTGCACGGTGGCGGTGGCCGAGCGCGACCCCGCCGGCGGGCTGCGCTGGCGCGCGCTCAACAGCTGCATCCGGCTGGCCCACAGCGTGGCGGGTTGCGCCGTCTGGAGCGCCCAGGACTTGGGCGCCGACCCCCTGATCGAGCGCGGCGGCCAGGCGCTGCACCCCGTGCAGCAGGCGCTGCTGGATGCACACGCCTCGCAGTGCGGCTTTTGCACCCCCGGCATCGTGATGAGCCTGTTCGTGCTGCAGCAGCGGCAGGGCGCATCGGCCCCTGTGACTCGTCCGCAGGCGCAGCAGGCACTGTCGGGCAATCTGTGCCGCTGCACCGGCTACCGGCCGATCCTGCAGGCGGCCGAGGCGCTGCCCACCTATCCGGCGGCGCCCCTGGATCGGCCGCGCCTGCTGGCCCTGCTGGCGCAAGCCGAGCAGGCGATGCAGGCCGAGCCGCCCGCAGCCGAGCCGGCCTACGTGGCCCCGCGCACCGAAGCCGCCGCGCTGCAGGCGCGCCAGCGCTGGCCGCAGGCGGTGCTGGTGGCTGGCGGCACCGACGCCTGCCTGCAGCTGACGCAGCAACGCCGGCGCTGGCACCAGGTGCTGGACCTGTCGCGCTGCACCGAGCTGCAGCGCATCGAGCACCAGCGCGACCCTGATGGTGCGGTCTGGCTGCGCCTGGGCGCAGCCGCCACGCTGCATGACGCGTTTGCGGCCCTGCAGGCTCACTGGCCTGCCCTGCGCAGCTACTGGGAGCGCTTTGCCGGCGCCCCCATCCGTGACGGTGGCACGCTGGGTGGCAACGTCGCCAACGCCTCGCCGATCGGCGATTCGATGCCCGTGCTGATCGCGCTGGGTGCGCGCGTGGTGCTGGCTGCGCACGGGCGCGCCCCACGCCAGCTGGCGCTGGAGGATTTCTACCTCGGCTACCGGCGCACGGCGCTGGCTGCGGACGAACTGTTGACGCATCTGCTCATCCCCCTGCCGGCTGCGGGTATGCCCCCGCTGCAGGTGGCCGCCCACAAGCTGTCCAAGCGCCTGGAGGATGACATTGCAGCCGTCAGCCTGGCGCTGGCGTGGCGGCTGGACGAGCGGCAGCGGGTGATCGACATCCGCATCGGCGCCGGGGGGGTGGCCCCGACCCCGGTGCGCGCACGGGCAGCCGAAGCCGCCCTGCTCGGCCAGCCCTGGCGTGCAGCGAGCGTGCGCGCGGCCATGCAGGCGCTGCAGGACAGCGTGCAGCCGCTGTCGGACGGACGTGCCAGCGCCGCGTACCGCCGCGCGATGCTGGGCAACTTGCTGTGGCGCACATGGCTGGAACATGGAGGCGCGGCCACCGAGGTGCCGCTGCGGCTGGACGAGCCGTCCGCCTGGCAGCGTTTGCAGGCCCTGACCGAGAGGTCACGCGCATGAACAGCCCCTGGCCCCTCGACCTCGCGCCGCCGCCTGCCACCGCCTCGGGGGTGTGCGGGCAGCCGGTGGCCCACGAAAGCGCCGCCGCCCATGTCAGCGCCCAGGCGCACTACCTCGATGATGGGCCGTTGCCGGCTGGCACGCTGCACGCCGCGCCGGTGCTGTCCCCCGTTGCCCACGGACGGCTGCGCGCGATCGACGCCTGCGCGGCGCTGCAGCAGCCGGGGGTGCGCGCCGTGGTGACCGCCGCCGACATTCCGGGCGATGCGCTGCTGGCGTCCTTCGCGCACGACGAGCCGATCCTGGCGCGGGACGAGGTGCTGTACGCCGGACAGGTGGTGGCGCTGGTGGTGGCCGACGACGAGCGCAGCGCACGTGCGGCAGCCCGCGCGGTCACGCTGGACATCGAGCCTCTGCCCGCGGTGCTGGACGTCTGGCAAGCGCAGGCGCAGCAGCACTGGGTGCTGCCCCCGGTGCACCTGTGCCGCGGCGACGCCCGCGCGGCGCTGGCAGCAGCGCCGAAGCGGTTGCGGGGGCGCTTCGTGGCCGGCGGACAAGAACACTATTACCTCGAAACGCAGGCCGCGCTGGCCATCCCGCAGGAGCAGGATGAGTGGCTCGTGCTGTCCAGCACCCAGCATCCGGGCGAAGTGCAGCACTGGGTGGCCAGCGCACTGGGGCTGGCGCGCCACCGCGTGCGCGTGCAATGCCGGCGCATGGGCGGCGGCTTTGGCGGCAAGGAAACCCAGGCCGGCCACGTGGCCGTGTGGGCCGCACTGGCCGCGCACCGCGTCGGCGCGCCGGTCAAGCTGCGCCTGACGCGTGAGGACGACATGCGCATCACCGGCAAGCGCCACCCGTTCGCGTTTGCCTACGACGTCGGCTTCGACGCCGAAGGCCGCCTGCAGGCGCTGGAGCTGACGATGCTGGTGGACTGCGGCTTCAGCGCCGACCTGTCCGGCCCGGTGGCCGACCGCGCGGTCT
The DNA here is from genome assembly GCA_025054905.1 of Tepidimonas sp. GTDB lineage: Bacteria > Pseudomonadota > Gammaproteobacteria > Burkholderiales > Burkholderiaceae_C > Tepidimonas. Next base: position 1,836 of record JANWZF010000216.1, on the reverse strand, counting down.
TTCACGCCGACAACGCCTACTTCATCCCGCACGTGGCGCTGCACAGCTACCGCTGCCGCACGCACAAGCAGAGCTTCACCGCGTTTCGTGGCTTCGGGGGCCCGCAAGGCATGCTGGCGATCGAAACCATCCTGGGCGACGTGGCGCGCCATCTGGGGCGCGATGCGCTGCAGGTGCGGCAGGCCAACCTGTACAGCGACGAGCCGGTATCCGCATGGCCCGCGGCGCTGCCCCCGGGGGCGCATCCGCTGCCGGCGCGGCGCAACACCACGCCGTACCAGATGCAGGTGGAGGACAACATCCTGCAGCCCCTGCTGCAGACACTGGCGCAGCGCTGCCGCTACGAGCCCCGCCGCGCCGCGATTGCGGCCTTCAACGCCACCAGTCCGGTGTTGCAACGGGGCCTGGCGCTGACGCCCGTCAAGTTCGGCATCAGCTTCACCGCCACGCTGTTCAACCAGGCCGGCGCCTTGGTGCACGTCTACACCGACGGCAGCGTGCTGGTGCACCACGGCGGCACCGAAATGGGGCAGGGCCTGCACACCAAGGTGCTGCAGATCGTGGCCGATGAACTGGGCGTGCCGCTGGCAAGCGTGCGCATCGCCAGCAGCGACAGCGGCATCATCCCCAACGCCAGCGCCACCGCCGCTTCCAGCGGCACCGACCTCAACGGTCGCGCCGCCCAGCGCGCGGCGGCCAGCGTGCGGCAAAACCTGGCGGCTTTCGTGGCCGGGCTGGATGGCTGCGCCGCCGGCGAGGTGCGCTTCGAAGCCGGCTGGGTGCTGTCACCCCGGCAACGGCGCCGCTTCGAGGCGGTGGTGGCCGAGGCTTACGCCAACCGCATTCCGCTGTGGAGCCAGGGCTTTTACCGCACCCCCAAGATTCATTACGACAAGGCCACGCTGACCGGTCGGCCGTTTTATTACTTCGCCTACGGTGCCGCCTGCACCGAGGTGGTGATCGACACGCTGACCGGCGAGCTGCGCGTGCTGGCGGTGGATGTGCTGCACGATGTTGGCCACAGCATCAACCCGGCGCTGGACATCGGCCAGATCGAAGGCGGTTTCGTGCAGGGCATGGGCTGGCTGACCACCGAAGAGCTGGTCTGGGACGAGCAGGGACGGCTCTGGACGGCAGGGGCCAGCACCTACAAAATCCCCACTGCCGGCGATCTGCCGCCGCACTGGCGCATCGAGCTGTGGCCGCAGCGCAACCCCGAGGACAATGTGCTGGGCAGCAAAGCGGTCGGGGAACCACCGTTCATGCTGGCCCTCAGCGTCTGGGAGGCCATCCGCGACGCCGTGGCCAGTGCACGGCGTCGCGCCGGCTTGCCGTGCGCAGGGCCAGTGCCGCTGGATGCGCCGGCCACCCCGGAGCGCATCTGGCGCGCCTGCCACACCGCGTGAGGCAGAGGCCCCTCAGTCAAACAGCGACAGCTGGCGCGCATCGCGGGCGTGCGCCGCATCCCCCCGCCGTGGCGGCGAAGCAGGCGTGGGCGGACGAAACCGCGTCACGTCCAGCGGCGCGGCTTCCTGGCAGTGGAGCCCCAGACGCCGGCATGCCTGCGCGAAGCGCTGCCGCCACAGCTCGGCCCACACACCGCGGCCGGTCATGCGCACCCCGGGGCTGGCGTCGTAATCACGCCCGCCGTGCAGATCGCGCAGCCGCGCCAGCACCCGCGCGGCACGCTGCGGATAATGCGTGCGCAGCCAGTCGCCAAACACCGTGCGCACCTCCCACGGCAGCCGCAGCACGGTGTAAAAAGCGCGCGTGGCACCCGCCTCGGCCGCCGCGGCCAGCACCTGCTCCAGGTCATCGTTCAGAAACGGAATCTGT
>JANWZF010000211.1 GCA_025054905.1 Tepidimonas sp. | reverse complement strand
GGCCAGCACCTGCTCCAGGTCATCGTTCAGAAACGGAATCTGTGGCGCGACGCTGACGCCCACCGGCACCCCGGCCTCGGCCAGCGTACGGATGGTGCGCAGTCGGCGCCACGGTGCCGCTGCGCGCGGCTCCAGCCGCCGTGCCAGCGATGCGTCCAGCGTCGTCACCGTGACGTAGACCGCACACAGGCCCTGCGCCGCCATCGGCGCGATCAGGTCCAGATCGCGCTCGACCCCGCTGCCCTTGGTCACCAGCACCCAAGGGTGCTGGGTCTCGGCCAACACCTGCAGCAGCGCACGCGTCAGACCCAGCTCGCGCTCCAGCGGCTGGTAGGCGTCGGTGACCGTCCCGATGGCCACGGGCGCCGGCCGGTAGCCGGGCCGCGCCAGCTCCTCACGCAGCCGCGCATCCAGCCCGCGGCGCGCCACGATGACCGTCTCGAAGTCCAGCCCCGGCGACAGATCCAGGTAGGCGTGCGTCGGACGTGCGTAGCAATAGGCGCAGCCGTGCTCGCAGCCCCGGTACGGGTTGAGCGAGCGGTCGAATCCGATGTCGGGCGACTCGTTGTAGCTGAGCGCGCTGCGGGCCTCTTCCCAGCGCAGTTCGGTGCGCGGCGGGCTGGCCGGCGCCTCGTCATGCGTATCCCAGCCGTCGTCGAACGGCTCGCGCACCTCGCGCGCAAAGCGGTGCGCCAGCCGCTGGCCACTGCCGCGACCTTTGGGCAGCATCGCTACGGGTCGACCGCGCGCAACCGACATCCGAGCCCCCCTCTTAGCGAATCATCTCGATCGAGACGCGCTTGTCGGTCACCTGCGGCACCACCAGCGCGTAGCCCTCGTTTTGCCAGTGCACCAGCTCGGTGATCGCCGACGGTGCGATGCGCACGAACGGCTGCAGGTCTTCGGGTCGGTAGCCGTAATCCTGCAGCGCCAGTCCACAGACACGAAACTCCACCCCCTGCTCGGCGTAGTAGCGCATGCGCTGCACCGCTTCGGCGTAGCGCGCCTCGTGATGGCGCGCCAGCGTCACGATCTCCGTGCCATGCATCAGCACGATGGCACGCACGTCTTCCGGGAACAGGCGGTACGGCGCCTCCAACAGCGGCTGAAAAAAGCTGCGCACCCAATACAGCGCCGCGCCGATCTTGTCGGGGTGATCCAGGTAAATGTCAAACAGCACCTTCGGGGCGCGATAGGGGGTCTGCACCCGCTGTGCCTGCCCCAGCGCGGGCCCTGCGGCCAGCGCCAGGGCCCAACCCAAGCAACGGCGCCGCTCGGCGCACCAGGAGGAATACCCCATGTCATGCCTCCAGCCTTGCATCAGGTCCTGCGGCCGGCACGGGCCGCGCCCAAGCCGCCACCATACGCCGAAACGGCGGCAGCCCTGCCAACATCATGCGTCCATAAGCGGTGCTTGACAAGCGCGGGTCGTAGCAGACGATGCGCGCGCGGTCGTCCTCGTGCCGCAAGGCGCGCCCCACCCACTGCTGCAGCCGCAGCGCCGCCGCCGGCAGCACCCATTCCAGAAACGGATCGTGCCCCATGGCGCGCAGCCACTCGCTGCGGGCCTCTGCCACCGGATCGTCCGGCGGGGCAAATGGCAGCTTGGTGATGAACAGCTCGGCGCACAGCGCTCCCGGCAAATCCAGCCCTTCGCCGAACGACTGCAAGCCCAACAGGATCGACGGCTGCCCCGCAGCCACGCGCTCGCGATGCTGCTGCAGCAGGCGGGCCCGCGGCTGCTCCCCCTGCACCAGCACGCGCGCCCGCAGCTCATCGGGCAGCGCCTGCACCACCTGCTGCAGGTGCGCACGCGAGGTAAACAACACCAGCGCCCCTTGGCTGACCTGGGGCAGATCGCGCAACAGGGCTTGCTGCACCGCCATCTGGTAGGCCGGCAAATCCCGTGGGTCAGCGGCCACCGGGGCCAGCACGAGATCGCCCTGACGCGCGTGATCGAACGGGCTGTCCACCGCCAACGTCGTCACGTCGGCATCGTCGGCCAGCCCGACCTCGCGCAAGAAAAAGTCGAACCGGCCGCTGCCGCCAGTCAAGGTCGCCGAAGTCAGCACAGCCGCACGCACCTGCGGCCACAGGCGCGTGCGCAGCAGTCCGCCAGGCAGCAGCGGGCTGGCATGCGCCGACACCCGCACCGTGCCATCGCTGCCGGCCACCGGTGGCGTCAGCACGAACCACTTGGCCAGCGGTGGCTGCCCAGGCGCGGGGGCATGGGCCAGCCAGCGCACCGTGTCGCTGACG
>JANWZF010000122.1 GCA_025054905.1 Tepidimonas sp. | reverse complement strand
GAAGCGCTGGAACATGCCGTCGGCCAGCACACCGCCCCAGCTGTCAAACACCATCACCGCCTGCGCGCCGGCGCGGATCTGCTCGGTCAGGTAGGCTGCCACCGCATCGGCGGTGACCGCCAGCAGCCGGTGCATCAGGTCGGGGCGGCGGTACATCAGGCTCTTGACGTGGCGGTAGTCGTCCGAGCCACCGCCTTCCACCATGTAGCAGGCCAGCGTCCACGGGCTGCCGGCAAAGCCGATCAGCGGCACGCGGCCGTCCAGGGCCCGGCGGATCGAGGCGACGGCATCGAACACATAGCGCAGCCGGTCCAGATCCGGCACCCCCAGAGCGGCCACGTCGGCCTCGCTGCGCACGGTGCGCTCGAACTTGGGCCCTTCGCCGGCTTCGAAGCGCAACCCCAGCCCCATCGCATCGGGCACCGTCAGGATGTCGGAAAACAGGATCGCCGCATCCAGCGCGTAGCGCTCAAGCGGCTGCAGCGTCACCTCGGTGGCGAAGTCGACGTTCGTGGCCAGCCCCATGAAGCTGCCGGCGCGGGCGCGGGTGGCGCAGTACTCGGGCAGGTAGCGGCCCGCCTGGCGCATCAGCCACACCGGGGTGTACTCGGTGGCCTGGCCCAGGCAAGCACGCAGAAACGTATCGTTGGTCAGGGGGGCAAAGGGCATCGTGGCTCGCGTCGGTGGTTCAAGGATCGCGGCGCATTATCGCCGCGCCCCGTCGAACGCCGCGAGCACTTCGCCCACACTAAGCACCTCGGTGAGCACCTGGGGAGCGCGGCCTGGGACGTGCAGCACGTACACCGGCACGCCGTTGCGTCCCAGTGCCGCCAGCGCCTCGGTGATGGCCGGGTCGCGTCGTGTCCAGTCCGCGCGCAGCAGCGCGATGCCGACTTCTTCAGCGGCCCGCAGCACGCGCGCATCGTGCAGCACGGCCGCCTTGTTGACCTGGCAGGTCACGCACCAGGCCGCGGTGAAGTCGACGAACACCGGCCGCCCCGCAGCCAGCAGCTCGGCCTGACGCTGCGGTGTCCATGGGGCCCAGACGGCGTCCACCCGGCTGGACTCGGGGGCGGCCGCCGCTGCGGCTTCGCGCACCACGGCCGGCCCCACGCTCCAGCCCAGTGCCAGCAGCGCCAGCAGGCCCAGCGCCGCCAGCCCCCGCGCGCGCCGCCCGAGGGCCCACAGCACCCAGGTTAGCGCCAGCAGCAGCAACAGCAGGGCCGCCACGCCGTGAATGCCGCTTTGCTGTCCCAGCACCCACAACAGCCAGACGGCCGCCGCCAGCATCGGGAAGGCCATGGCCTGCCGGAAGGTCTCCATCCACGGCCCGGGCCGCGGCAGCCGCCGCGCCAGTCCCGGCCACCAGCTGGCCGCCAGGTACGGCAGCGCCATGCCCAGGCCCAGCAGGCCAAACACCGCCAGCGCCTGCGCAGCCGGCAGCGTGACAGCCAGCCCCAGCGAGGCCCCCATGAACGGCGCCGTGCACGGCGAGGCCACCGCGGTGGCCAACATCCCGGTCAAGAACGCGTCGGCCAAGGGGTGGCGCAGCTGCAACCCCGCCAGGCTCGATGGGGCCAGTTGACGCAGCTCGAACAGGCCGGCCAGATTCAGGGCGATGAACGTGAACAGCACGGTCAGGCCCGCCACCATCCAGGGGTTTTGCAGCTGAAAGCCCCAGCCCACCGCTTCACCGGCGCTGCGCAGCGCCAGCAGCACACCGCCCAATGCCAAGAACGACAGCACCACTCCGGCCGTGTAGGCCAGCCCGCCCAGCCGGTGGGCGCGCGCATCGGCCCCGTGTGCCTGAAACGCCATCACCTTGATCGCCAGCACCGGAAAGACGCACGGCATCAGGTTGAGGATCATGCCGCCCACCAGCGCCCCCAGCAGCGCCAGCCCCAGACCGAGGCCGGTCGGACGGCTCAGGCTGGAGGCAGCGGCGCTTGGTGCCGGGGCGGCCGCGGGCACGGCCTCAGGGGCAGGCACGGCCGGCCAGTCGCCCTGCACCTTGGCTTGCAGCCGTACGCCAGCCGGCGCCGGCCCGTGGCCCTCGTCGGCGCGCGCCAGCACGAACGCCAGCTGCGCTGCGGTCTCGCTGCGGTAGGGGTTGAACGGCAGCGTGGCTTGCCAGACCTCGCCGTCCCAGCGCTGCGTCCAGGCCGCCCCCGGGGCGATCAGGTTGCCAGTTTCCGGAAAGAACTCCAGCGGCTGGCCGCGCCAGTCGGCCGGCAGCCCCGTGGCGCGCACGTGCAAACCCTCGGCGTCGACGCGCAGCTCGGCGCGGGCCTGAGGCAGCGTCCGTGGGGCGGCGGCCCATGCGGCTTCAAACGCTGCCGCGTGCTGCGTCAGCGGCGCGCTGGTTGGCAGCTCCAGGCGCAGCGTGGCTTCCTCCGGTACGCATTCGCGCCGGCAGATCAGCCAGGTGGCGTGCAGCTGCACCGGCAGGCGCGCGCCTTGCCAGTCCGGTGGCAGCTGCACCGGCACCGGCAGCAGCACCGTGCCATCGTAGCCGTAGTTGGCCAGCTCGCCGAGCGGAAATTTGCGCGGCGTTGGCCACTGGATGGCCCCAGCCTGCACGCCAGCGGGCAGGGTCCAGTTCAGTTCGATGGGCAGGCCCGAGTCGCCGGGGTTGAGCCAGTAGGTGTGCCAGCCTGGCTCGTGTTCCAGGCGCAGACCCAGCCACAACGTCCGGCCCGCCGCCACGCCCTGCGGGGCGTGCGCCAGCAGCTGCACCTGAGCGTGTTCGGTGCGGGCGCGTTCGCCCGCACCGCCAGCCGTCCCGGTCAGACCCGGCAGCAGCCCCTGCGCGGCTGCCCAGAGGGGCAGCAGTGCCGCCAGCAAACCCGCTGCCAGAGCGCGCATCGCGCGCCGAATTGCCCATTGCATCGTTTTCATCACCCTTGATGGAACCGTCGCATCCCCCGGGGGTTCCCCGCTGACGGGGACGATTGTCCGTCAACGTCTTCGATTGCCAAAATCGATCGCCGTCATCGTCGCGCACCGGCTTCACAAGCCGCGCGGGCTGGCCAACAATCCCACGCAGTCGACGTGGACGAGGAGGGATACGCATGCCTTCGATCGACAAAGCCATCGACGGTTGGGTGCAGCGCTGGCGTCAGCGCGTCGATCTGCCGCTGCGCGTGTGCTGGGGCGTGGGCGGTGGGGAGCCGACGCGGTGTTGGGACTTGGGCGCCTTCGAGCAGCCGCGCGTGGTCATCACCGTGCGTGATGCAGCGGCCCTGGCCGCGCTGCTGACCCCGAGCCTGGACAGTCTGGGCGAGGCCTACGTGGAAGGGCACATCGACGTGGAGGGCGACATCGACGACGTGCTGGCGATGGCGCACACGTTGGTGCGCGCCGGTGCCGAGGCGCAGCCGGATCGTCCCTCGCTGCTGCAACGCATGGTCAAGGGTTTCACCCACAGCCGTGCCGTCGACCGTGAGGCGATCCAGTACCACTACGACGTCTCCAATGCCTTCTACGCCGAGTGGCTCGATCCGGCGATGGTCTATTCGTGCGCCTATTTCGAGCAGGGCGACGAGGACCTGGCCACCGCGCAAATCAAAAAGATCGACCATATCCTGACCAAGATCCGCCTGCAGCCCGGCCAGACCCTGCTGGACATCGGCTGTGGCTGGGGCGCGCTGGTGCTGCGTGCCGCGCAGCGCTTCGGTGCGCGCTGCGTCGGCATCACGCTGTCGCAAGCGCAGTACGAACTGGCGCGCGAGCGGGTGGCACAGGCCGGGCTGCAGGATCGCGTGGAGATCCGCCTGCAGGACTACCGCGACGTCGACGGCACGTTCGACCGCATCACCAGCGTGGGCATGTTCGAGCATGTCGGGCTCAAGCACCTGGCCGACTACTTCCGTCAGATCCGCCAGCGCCTGGCGCCCGATGGCTGGGCGATGAACCACGGCATCACCACCACCGACCCCAGCGATGGGGAGACCCCCTACGGCGGCGGGCGCTTCATCGACAAGTACGTGTTTCCGCACGGCGAGCTGCCGCACATTGCCACCGTGCTGCGCACGATGCAGGAGGGTGGCCTGGAGCCGTTCGACGCGGAGAACCTGCGACGTCACTACGCGCGCACGCTGACCTGCTGGAGTCGCACCTTCGAAGCCAAGGGCCAGCGGCTGCGCGCGATGGTGCCCGAGCGCATCTGGCGCATCTGGCGCGTGTACCTTGCGGGCTGCGCCTGGGCTTTCGAGCACGACCAGATCGCGCTGTTTCAGGTGCTGTGCCGCCCCGCGGGCCGCAGCGCGCAGGAGCTGCCGTGGTCGCGCCGCTGGATCTACGAGGTGCAGCCAGGGGCCTGACCTCACGGCCGGCTGCGCTACGATGCGGCGCATGACCGCTGCTGATTCCGCCCCCGCGCTGCGCCGCTGGGCCGACCTCGTCTGGACCGACTTCGCGGCGCTGGATCCCACCCGCACCGTCGCGGTGTTGCCGCTGGGGGCCACGGAGCAGCATGGCCCGCACCTGCCGCTGGCGGTGGACACGGCCATCGTGGAAGCCCTGCTGGGTGCTGCGGCGGCGCATCTGCCGCCCGATGCCCCGCTGTTGGTGTTGCCGACCCTGGCCGTGGGCCTCAGCCCCGAGCACGAAGCCTTCCCCGGCACGCTCTCGCTGGCGCCCGAGACCGCCTTGGCCGTGCTGCGGGATGTGGCCGCCGGTGTGGCGCGCGCCGGCGTGCGCAAAATGGTCATCGTCAACGGCCATGGCGGCCACGTCGGTCTGCTGGACGTGGCCACGCGCGCCATGCGGGTGCGCCACGGGCTGTTGGTCTGGAGCGTGCCGTGGTGGCAGCTGCCACTGATCGAGACCGATGGACGGGATTTGCTCGCGGACCTGCCGCCCGAGGAGCAGCGCTTTGGCGTGCATGCAGGGCAGCTGGAGACCGCGGTGATGCTGGCGATCGCCCCCGAGCGGGTGCGCCGCGCGGCGCTGCGGACCTTTGCTTCCAGCAGTCAGCAGCGCGCGCAGCGTTATCCTCTGCTCGGCAATGGCCGCAGCGCCAAGCTGGCTTGGTGCATGCAGGATCTGCATCCGGAAGGTGCCGCAGGCGACGCCGCGGCCGCCGACGCCGACTGGGGGCGGCGTGTCTTGGCCGCCGCCGGTGCCAGCTTGGCCCAGCTGCTGCAGGAGGCGATGGCGGTGCCGTTGTCGACGGTGCAGGAGGGCCCTTGTGAGCGCTGAAGCGCGGGGCCCCGTCAGGCATAAGTGATCCAGTCGCGATGCTCCGGCGCGCTCAAGTGCGGCACGGTGTTGAAGCTGACCACGCGGCAACGCCGGGGCGTGCAGGTGAGCTCGCTGACGGAGGTGTTGCGCAGCCGTAGGTTGAGCTCGATCGTCATTTCCGGTTGCAGTCCCAATCCATGCCCCAGCAGCGTGGCGATCGGCCCGCCGCTGCTGATGATCAGCACTTCGCCGTCAGCCGCCTGGCTGCATCCCTCCAGGGTCGCCAGGGCCGCCCGGCGCCACTGCTCGTACGACGGCATTCCGCGGGGTGAAATCACGCCGTCCATCCATTGACGCAGCGCATCGCGCAACAGGCGAAAGTGCGCGCGGTAGCCCTCGGGGGTGTGCGGATCGCCCGGACATGGGGCGCGCAGCGCCTCGATCAGCGCGGCGCTGTCGTACTCGTCCAAACCCGGCCACGGCTCGGCCTGCACCTCCTGCAGATCCGCGCCGCGGCGGATCGCCTCCCAGGTTTCGCGGTGCCGCCTCAGCGTGCCGGTCAACACGCGCTGAAAGCGCAATCCGTGCGCGCGCCAGTAAGCACCCAACCGCTCAGCCTGCTGCCAGCCGAGCGCGCTCAGACGGTCATAATCATCGCTGCCGAAACTCGCCTGCGCGTGGCGCACCAGATACACCGTTGCCATGCCGGCGATTGTGCGAGGCGCGCCGGCCGTGGCGCGTCGCCCCGGTGACGGGTTCAGCGGCGCAGCCCGGCCGGGACGTCCCCCACCGGGCCGAGCGCCATCCACAGTGCTGTGACAGCCAACGCTGCGGCCATCGCCGCGTTGAAGCGGCGCAGTCGCCGCCCGCTCGGGCGGCCATCGACCCAAGGGCCGGCCAACCAATGGCGCAACGCTGCCCCCACCCATGCATAGGCCAGGTTGCTGCAGAAGGCATACAACACCACAACCGGCAGCACCCAGGCCAAGCGCAACCAGGGCTGTGGCTGCCCGGCGATCCAGCCGCCGACGACCGTCAGCGTCAGCATCCAGGCCTTCAGATTGAGCAACTGCAGCCCCACCCCGCGCGCAAACGAGATGCGCAACGGCGTGCCCGAGGTCGCGGTGGGCGTGGCGGTGCGCGCCAGTTGCCAAGCCAGCCACAGCAGGTAGGCCACCCCGATCCACAAAATGGCCGAACGCAACCACGGCACCGCCAGCACCGCCGCCCCGACACCGCTGGCCCACAGCGCCAGCAGCAGGGTCCAGCCCACTGGCACCGCCAGCACGAACGGCAACGCGGCGCGCAGTCCCCCCTGCGCCGCCAGCGCGGTCGACAGCGTCGTGTTGGGCCCCGGGGTGAAGGTGGTGGCGGTGGCCAGCGTCAACAACGCCATCCATTCGGTGGTGTTCACGGGTGCGGTCCTCCCCAAGCGCCAGGCCTGCGCGTCGCCCCTAATCCGCGCCGGCAGGGTTGAGCCCCTCGAAAGCTGCGCCGGGGGCGCTGGCGCAGCAGTCTCGCGCACCCTCACGGATGTCCCCCATCCAGGGTCCGCTGCGCCCGTCGGGGCGGCTCAGGCTCGTGCCGACGGGGCGGTCAGTCCGTGCTGCTTCGGGCCGCGCCCCCGGCTTGCTGAAGGCGGGCGCGGGGGCTGTGACGTCATCGCGAAATCGCCGACGGCCGGACGGGGTGTGGCCTGCACCTCGCTCGGGTGCGTGGCGAGCCGATGCCAGTTGCCAAAGGCGATGTCTGTCCGCACCACGGACCGCGGTCCGGCCAGCATGGTCCGCACTATCCGCACGGCGTCCTCGAAGTGCCCCTTCGGGGTGGGGCACAGCGGCGCAACCATCGTCAAGGAAATGTCGTGGTCGGGCCATCATTGAGCACCAGCGTAGCATCATCCCCTGCCCCGGAGCCGAACGAGCGCGGCCTGCCCCGACTCCCCCCATCGCCGGGACGGCCAAGCGCCCCTCCGCCATCGGCCGCCCGGCTCGCGAGCTCGCGCCCCGCCATCTCACGCCTCCCTCTCCATCTCACGCCTCCCTCTCCATCTCACGCCCGCCAGACTCCGCCTTGATCGGCCCGATTTTCGTGGTATAGTTTCGGGCTCTCGACGCAGCTCGATGACGAAAGGGCTTGATTCCTGATCGTTGGGTCAAGTCAGTGCAGGTCAAGTCAAGGCTTGACCAAATCATCAAAACTGTGTCATAATACTAGTCTTTCGCTGATCGTGGCGGAAGGCGCAAGTTGGATCGTTAACAAGCAACAGCCGATAAGCGTGGGCAGGCGCGAGCAGTCTAGCTGCCTGCGGTGGAGTTGCGGTGGTTGCCGGTGGAGAGCTCTTAGGGGCTTGAAGC
>JANWZF010000325.1 GCA_025054905.1 Tepidimonas sp. | reverse complement strand
CGCACCATCACCGTCACGTAGCCACCGCCGACGAACTGGCGGCCAATCAGCCGCACCTCCGCCGCCTTGGTCATCGCGTCGGCCGCCTCGATCGCCGGCACCAGGCCGCGCGTCTCGATCATGCCCAGGGCAATACCCGTCGTGTTCGCCATTGCTTTACTCCTCGTGGTCACGTTTGCTTTCAAACACCTGAGCCGATCGGCTCACCCCTTGCTCGCCCCGGACCCTGCGCCCGTGGCTCGATGCTCCGTTGCCGCCACCGGGCCGTCTTCATCCCAGTGGTCGATGATTCCGCAGATCGTCAAATCGGTCATGCACGTCTTGTCTGGCATCGCCAGCCGCGCCGCGCTGCCGGTGGTGGCAAACACCCAGCGCCCCACCGGCGCGCCAACCGGGTCGGTGGCCACCGAAACCACACCCTGGGCGCTGCGCACGACCCGCAGCGCAGCGGTGCCCAGCCCCGGCACGCGGCGCGTGCAGACCAGCTCGTCGACCACCCGCACGATGTCCATCGCGTTCAACCCTCCGGGTTCCAGTGGTCGATGATGCCGACGATGGTCAGGTCGGACGGAAAATCCTTGGCCCCGGCAGCCTCGCGGGCAGCCGAGGAGCCCACGCAAATCACCCAGTCCCCCGGCACACAGCCCACCGCATCGACGGCGACGCTGCGTGAGCCGCCGATCTTCTCCTGCACCACCAGCAGCGGCCGGTGGCCGAAGGCTTCGATGCGGTTGGTCGACACCAGGGTCTTTTCCACGCGCATGATCTTCATGGTCGTTGGCCTCGCGTCATGCTGTCGTGTCCATGCCCACCTGCGGCGGGCGCGGGCTCGTCCACCAGCGCCACCACCTCGCGCCCGTGGCGGTCGCTGACCGCCACGCGGCCGTGCAGCAGGCCCCGTTCGTCCCAATGGCGATAACGCGCCCGGATCGCCGCCAGCACGCGCTGGCCGCGGGCCACCGCACGCTGACGCGCGCCCGGCACGCGCGATGAGTAGGTGAAATGCACCAGCACCGGCAGCGCCAGACCGCGCCGCAGGTTCAGGCCGGTAAAAATCTTCACGCCCACGTCCAGGTCGGCCGTGCCTTCTTCCACGGTGTCCAGATGGGCGTGGTAGTACTGGTTGCGCAATTGCAGCGGCGGCAGCGCATCGCCGACGCAGACGAAAAACTCGTCATGCCCAATGACGGCATAGCGACCACCGTGGTGTTCGATGACGTATTCGATCTGCGACAGGTTGGCTTGCAGCCACAGCGCGGCCAGCCGCACCAGCCCGTCGTCACCCGGCTGGCGCGCCAACACACCGCCCAGATCGCGCGCGTGCGCGGCCACGGCCTCGTGCAGACGGCGCCGCGCCGTGGCGGCATCCAGCCCCAGCGTCTCACGGTACAGCGTGGCGGCATCCAGAAAGCGTTCGGCATGCACCTGACCGCGCGCGTCGGGCAGGTGGATGCGGATCGCATCGAGATCGGTGTCCACGCCCATCAGCATCACCAGCGGCGCGGCACCGTCGCCAAAGGTGTTGTCCACCGCCGCGCGCAGCGCGTGCAGCCGCTCGATGGCGGCGGCCACCGCGCGCGCGTCGTGGCTGCCGTGCGCGGCGCAGCCTTCGTGCTGCGGGTGCGAGGAGCTGAAGTGGTACACCGCCACCTTCAGATAATCCAGCGCCTGCCCGCCCTCGATCAGGCCGGTGAGGCGCTCCAGCTCGCGCTGGGTCCAGTCCTGCACGTCCAGCTCGACATCGAACAGCGCCCCCGCGTAGGCCTTGACAACGACGTGATCGTGCGGTGCGGTGCGCAGCACGAAGGGCAAAAGCCCTTGCAGGCGCCCGTCGGCGCAGGGGCTGACATCCAGTGTGTGCACGCCACAGGCGCGCAGCTGCTCGGGCTGCACCGGCAGGCGCGCGCGCCACGCAGCGCCATCCTGCGCAGCCAGCGCCACGCAGCGGCGGATGGTTTCGAACATCGCGTGCGCATGCAACGCCGCCATGTCCAGACCCGCCACCCACGCGTTTTCCAGCGCCGCCAGCGGCCACTCGAAATCGAGGCGCTGACGCGCCAGGGCCTGGGCGCGCTCGACGAAATCGCGCTCGTGCTGCCAGGCCGACAGCGTGCGCAGCACATCCTCGATCGACTCAAAGCGCCCGCGCACGGTCTGCTCGTAGGCATGCAGCGCCGCATTGAGGTCCACGTCGGTCAGCGCATGGCGGCAGCTGCGCCCGGCCCCCGGCACGCAGGCCGGGTTGGGCAGCACCGCGGGCGCAGCCGGCATCGCGCTCACCGCGGTGGTGAGCCCGTGGCCGGGCAGCGTGGCGCGGGCGGCGCGCTGCAGGGCGAGCTGGCGTTTGCGCGTGTCCATGGCAATCGTCCGCTGGGGTTGGCGTTCCTTGCCTCAACCGCGGGCACCGCCGGAGACCGTGACCACGGCCCCGCGCGGCGTGTTGCCGCTGCTGCCGGTGATCGGGCTCAACGGCACCTCTTCACGCTCCAGCGCCCGCAGATGCCGCGCCTGCGCGCCCAGCGGGCGCGGCATGCCACGCTGGGTGGGGTTGCGCACCATCGCCGACGTGCCCTCGGTGCCCGTGACGCGGCGCTCACTGCCCCAGGCATCCCCCGTGATGCGCACCGAGCGCGGCGCCGAGCCTTCGCCGGTGACCCGCTCGGCCGGCGCCAGCGCCGCCGTGCTGGAGGCAGTGCTGGCCAGCCAGGGGGCCGTCGCGGTCGCCGGCCCGTGGCGGAACTCGGGCGTGCCGGTGATCAGGCCCTGGGCCTTCATGCCCGGGCCAGTGACCCGCTGCGCCGTCTCATCCGCACCACCGCTGCCGGTGATGCGCTGGCGGCGCTGCCAGGCCTGGCGCGCCGGCGGCTGCACGCTGAAGTCCTGCGGCGCCGCGGGCACGTCGGTGGCGGCCAGCTCGGGGTAGCGGGTCAGCCAGCGCCCGCTGAGCGTGCAGCCACCGTTCAAATTGTCGGGCCCGAGGTACGGGGTTCCGGTCACGGGCTCGCAGGCCCCGCGCTCGTCCCCGGTGATGCGGCCACCGCCCGCCCCCGGGCTGTCACCGCTGACGGTGGCCAACGCAAAACCCGCGGGCCGGCGCTCGGCTTCGGTCTGCGACTCGACCGCCACGGCAGCCACGGATGGCGGCTCGCTCGCCGCCGCCGGCTCCACGGGGGCACTGGCGCGGCGCGAGGCGGTGCCCGCGCGCACACCGACCTGACCGCCGGCCGACAGGGCGTACTGCGTGCCCGAAATCGGGCGCTGGGCTCCGGCTTCGTTGCCGGTGACCTTGGGGCTGCGCCCCACCGGCGTGCCGGTCACCTCGTTGTCGCCGCGCGACGACATGACGCTGACCTTGTGCGGTGCGCGCGGGGCCACCTGCTCGCACAGCGCGACGTCTTCGGCCGCGAGATAGCGCGTGCCAGTGATACCGCGGCAGGCGCCCGTCTCGTTGCCCGTGACCTTGGGGTTGAGGCCGGCATGGCTGCCGGTGACGCTGCGGCCACGCTCGGTGTGCGTGACCACCACCTTCGGGGGTGCCGGCTGCGGACGGTTGGCGCACCAGGCTTCGAACTGCTCCTGCCCGATGTACTCCGTGCCGGTGACGTGGCGGCAGGTGCCCGCCTCCATGCCAGTGACCTTCTGGCTGCGCTCGACCTGGGTGCCGCTGATGCGCTGACCCGACAAGGTATGGCCTTCCTCGGTGTGGGCTGCCTCACGCAGCGCGGCGCTCGGACGCACGCGGCCACTGGGGCGCGTGCTGCTGGCCGGCTGGGTGGAAGCCGCCAGCCCGGCGCGGCCGGTCAACGCCAGCAACGTGCGGCGCTGCATCGCGAGCTGGCGCCCGGTGGCACCCTTTTGCAGGGCCTCGCGCCAATCGCGGTCCGGCATCGTGGTGGCCAGCTTGGTGGCCTGCGCCACCCGGGTCAGGCCTGCCTTGCCTTCGCGCGCCAGCGCCGCGCGGCGTGCCTGCGCCAGCGCACGGCCGGTCGGCGGGGTCACGCGCGGCAGGTCTTCGACTTGAGCCGCCGCGCGCTGCGGTGTCGCCGAGGCCGCCGCCAGCATGCGCGCCACGCCGTCGGTTTCCTCGCGCTGGCAGGCACCCGTGCCGCCGCAGCCACAGCCGCAACCGGCCGGTGCACTGGCCGCCGTGGTCTGGCGCGCCATGGCACTGCGCAGCGTGGGCAGCGCGCCGCGGCCCTGCTGGGCCAGCGCCTGACGCCGCTGGCGTGCCAGCTCCCGCCCCGAAAGGGCAGCCTTCACCACCGTCCCGTCCATGGGGGACTCCTTCCTCGTCAACTGTCGGTCACGGGTTGGAGCAACGGCGCGCCTCGACGGCGCCGCCGCTGCGTTGCACGCTTCTCAGCGGTAGACGACGAACGTCAGACCCTGGCTTTGCGCGTAGTTGTCGTAGGCGACAAAGCGCACCATGTGGTTCGGAAACTCGCGATGGCACGCCTCGATTTCCGCCAGCACGGCGTCCACCGACTGCTCGCCGAACATCGGCAGCTTCCACATATACCAGTAGCTTTCCTTGGCGGGCGTGCCACGCTCGGTGTGCTCGACGGCGGGGTTCCAGCCCTGCGCCAGCGCGTAGGCGATCTGGCGGCGCACCTGCTCGGGGGTCATCTGCGGCAGGTACGAGAAGGTTTCGTGCTTGAGCGACTGCTTGTAGGCTTGCATGATGGGTCTCCTGTCCAGGGGTTCGGTTCAGCCAGGGTGGTTCACTTGTGCTGCACGTCGAGCTTGTCGACCACGTCGAACTCGAACTTGATTTCCTTCCAGGTCTCCATCGCGATCTTGAGCTCGGGCGAGTGTTGCGCCGCCGCGGTCAGGATCTCCTTGCCTTCCTTCTCGATCTGGCGACCCTCGTTGCGCGCCTGCACGCAGGCTTCCAGCGCCACGCGGTTGGCGTGCGCGCCAGCGGCGTTACCCCAGGGGTGACCCAGCGTGCCGCCGCCGAACTGGAACACCGCGTCGTCGCCGAAAATCGACAGCAGCGCGGGCATGTGCCAGACGTGGATACCGCCCGAGGCCACGGCAAACGCACCGGGCATCGAGCCCCAGTCCTGGTCGAAGAAAATGCCGCGGCTGCGGTCTTCGGGCACGAACGATTCGCGCAGCAAATCCACCCAGCCCAGCGTGGCCTGGCGGTCGCCTTCCAGCTTGCCGACCACGGTGCCGGTATGCAGGTGGTCGCCCCCCATCAGGCGCAGCACCTTGGTCAGCACGCGGAAATGGATGCCGTGGTACGGGTTGCGGTCGATCACCGCGTGCATCGCGCGGTGCACGTGCAGCAGCATGCCGTTTTCGCGGCACCAGTTGGCCAGGCCCGTGTGGGCGCAGAAGCCGCCGGTCAGGTAGTCGTGCATGATGATCGGCGCACCGATCGACTTGGCGTATTCAGCGCGCTTGAACATCTCATCCGGCGTCGGCGCGGTCACGTTCAGGTAGTGGCCCTTACGCTCGCCGGTTTCGCGCTCGGCCTTCTCCACCGCTTCCTGCACGAAGTCGAAGCGCTGCTTCCAGCGCATGAACGGCTGGCTGTTGACGTTTTCGTCGTCTTTGGTGAAGTCCAGCCCACCGCGCAGGGCTTCATAGACGGCGCGGCCGTAGTTCTTGCCCGACAGGCCGAGCTTGGGCTTGATGGTGCAGCCCAGCAACGGGCGGCCATACTTGTTCATCAGGTCACGCTCGACCTGGATGCCGTGCGGCGGGCCGCCGCAGGTCTTGACGTAGGCGATCGGGAAGCGCACGTCCTCCAGGCGCAGCGAACGCACCGCCTTGAAGCCGAACACGTTGCCCACCAGCGAGGTGAACACGTTGACCACCGAGCCCTCTTCGAACAGGTCGATCGGGTAGGCGATGAAGGCGTAGAACGCGGTGTCGTCTCCGGGCACGTCCTCGATGCGGTAGGCACGGCCCTTGTAGTAGTCGAGGTCGGTCAGCAAGTCGGTCCACACCGTGGTCCAGGTGCCGGTGGAGGACTCGGCCGCCACGGCAGCGGCGGCCTCCTCGCGATCGACGCCCGGCTGGGGCACGATCTTGAACACCGCCAGCAGGTCGGTGTCCAACGGGGTGTAGTCGGGCATCCAGTACGTCTGGCGGTACTCCTTGACGCCGGCGTTGTAGGTCTTGACGGCCATGCTCACTCCTCGGGAATCTCGTGGCGGTTGCTTGGGGCCCGTTGATCGCGGGGCTGACATGGATCGTAGGCGAGGGGTCGATTCGTGAAAAGTAAAATATTCCAACGTCTATCTTTTAGGGAAATAAACTTGTGAATCCCCGCCACCTGACCTTGCATCAGCTGCGCATCTTTCTGGCCGTGGCGCGTCACGGCAGCTTTGCGCGCGCCGCTGAAGCACTGCACCTGGCCCCGCCGACGCTGTCACTGCAGGTCAAGCAGTTGGCCGAGACGGTGGGCCAGCCGCTGGTGGAGCAGATCGGCCGGCGCATCTACCTGACGGCCGCGGGCCAGGCGCTGGCCGAAGCCGCCGCCGATGTCGATGAACGGCTGCGCCGCCTGGCCGAAGACGTGGCCGCGCTGCAAGGCATCGAAAAAGGCAGCGTGCGGCTGGCGATCCTGACCACCGTGAAATACGTGGTGCCCAAGCTGTTGGGCAGCTTTGCCGCCGCCCACCCGGGCATCGACGTGGCGATGGTGGTGGGCAACCGGGGCGCGCTGCTGCAGCGGCTGGCGGCCAATCAGGACGATCTGTACATCCTGGGCCAGCCGCCCCAGGACTGGGACGTGGTGTGCGAGCCGTTTGCCGACAATCCGCTGGTGCTGGTGGCCCCGCCTGGACATCCGCTGGCGCGCGAGCGCGCGATCGACCCCCGGCGGCTGGCCGATGAGCCCTTCATCCTGCGCGAGCCTGGCAGCGGCACACGCGCCACGATGCAGCGCTTCTTCGATGCGCTGGGCATCCCGCTGCGCGCGCGGCTGGAAGTGGGCAGCAACGAGGCGATCAAACAGACCGTGGCGGGCGGGCTGGGGCTGGCGGTGCTGTCGGCGCACACGGTGGGGGCCGAGCTGGCGCTGGGGGAGCTGGTGCAGCTGGACGTGCAGGGCTTTCCGCTGCTGCGCCAGTGGCACGTGGTGTACCCACGCGGCAAGCGGCTGTCACCGGCGGCAGCGGCGTTCAAGGATTGGCTGTACGCCCATCGGGATCAGGCGGTGGCGCCGCCGGGACGTCCAGACGCTCGGCGCGCACGCGGTCGATCCGCCGGCCCTGCATCGACAGCACCGTGAGGCGCCAGCCGGCCACCTCCACCGCATCGCCGACTTTCAGCAAACTGCCCGCCACGGCCTGCATCAGACCGGCCACGGTGGCGTACAGGTCGCGCTCTTCGTCGGGCAGCGCGGCGATCTCCAGCCGGCTCTTGAACTCGTGCGCCGGCATGCTCCCATCCAGCAACCATGATCCGTCCGGCTGCGGCGTGGCCCATGCCTCGTGCGGCTCTTCGCTGGACAGCTCGCCGGTGATGGCCTGCAGCAGATCCAGCGGCGTCAGCAGGCCCTGCACCTCGCCATACTCGTCCACCACGAACACCATGCGCATCGCGCGGGCGCGAAACTGCTCCAGCAGATCGAGCCCGCTGAGCGTCTCGGGCACGAACACGGCCGGCTGCGCATCGCGCCACCAATCGTGCTGGCGGCCACCGCTTTCGTCCAGCGCGATCAGGTGCGACAGGTGGATCACCCCCAGCACATCGTCCAGGCCGCCACGGCACACCGGATACCACGAATGCCCCGCATGCCGCGCCTGCTGCAGCACGTCGGCCAGCGGCCGCTCGGCCTCCAGCCAGTCGATCTCGGCGCGCGGCACCATCAGGCTGCCCAGCTGGCGTTCATCCAACGCCAGCACGTTGCGCACCATGCGGTGCTCGTCCCGTTCGATCACCCCGGAGCGCACGCCGTGGGCCAACTGGGCCTGAATCTCGTCGACCGTCACCTCGTGCCGCGGCAGCGGCGGAATGCCCAACACGCGCAGGATCGCGTTGGTCGAGGCAGCCAACAGCGCCACCGCCGGCTTGGCCACCGTGGCCAGCGCCAACAGGGGCTGTGCCATCCAGCGCGCGATCGCCTCCGGCGCCGTCTGGCCGATGCGTTTGGCCACCAGCTCGCCGATCACGATCGTGATGTAGGTCACGGCCACCACCACCAGCGTGGTGGCCAGCGCGTGTGCCAGCCCGTGCGGCAGCCCGACGTGCTGCAGGCCCTGCGCCAGCCCGTCGCCAAACGCCCCCTCGCCGACGATGCCATTGAGCAGGGCCACCGTGGTGTTGCCCATCTGGATGGTGGAAAAGAGCAACGTGGGGTTGTCCTGCAACCACAGCGCCGCACGCGCGCCCCGGTCGCCCTCGGCGGCCAGCGCTTCCAGCCGCACACGCCGGCTGGAAACGACCGCAATCTCGGTCATCGAAAACAGGCCGCTGAGCAAAGCCAGCAGCAGGATGATCAGCACGTCCATAATCGGGGTTGATGGCACTGTACCTGATCGGCGACGTGCAGGGATGCGATGAGGCGCTGCAGCGGCTGCTGGCCGAGGTGGGCTACTCCCCCAGCCGCGATCGCTTCATTGTGCTGGGCGATCTGGTCAACCGCGGTCCGCAGTCGCTGGCCGCGCTGCGGCGCGTGATGCGGCTGGAAGGCGCCGCCGAGACCCTGCTGGGCAACCACGATTTGCATCTGCTGGCGGTGGCGGCGGGGGTGCGCCCCCCCCACCGCAGCGACACCCTGGATGACATCCTGCGCGCACCGGACCGCGACCGGCTGCTGGACTGGCTGGCGCAGCGCCCGCTGGCGCTGCACGAACGCGGCTGGCTGCTGGTGCACGCCGGGGTGCTGCCCAGCTGGAGCGTCGCGCAGACCCTGGCGCTGGCCGAAGAGGTGCAGCAGGTGCTGCGCGGGCCGCAGCGCCAGGCCTGGCTGCAGCAGATGTACGGCAACGAACCGGCCGCCTGGGATGAGGCGCTGCGCGGGGCGCCACGCTGGCGGGTGGTGGTCAATGCGCTGACACGCCTGCGCTTTTGCCGCGCCGACGGGGTGATGGAGTTCGACACCAAGGAGGGCCGCGACGGCGCACCGCCCGGCTTTGGGCCGTGGTTCGATGTGCCTGGCCGGCGCAGCGCCGGCACGCCGATTGCCTTTGGACATTGGTCGACCCTGGGGCCGCTGCAACGCGCCGATTTGCTGGCGCTGGACAGCGGCTGCGTCTGGGGCGGCCAGCTGAGCGCGGCGCGCCTGCCGGATACGCACGACGTGCTCGACGCCCGCCAGGTCGAGGTTATCCGGCTACCGTGTCCGCAGGCGCAACGGCCGGGGACGTAACCGCAGGCGCCGTTGGCGCACGCAGCAAGGCAGCCACCTTGCGCTTGGGGCGGATGTAGGCCGACAGCCCCTTCGGCGCGGCTGCCTTGGGGGCCTGTTCCCACTGCGGCTTGACATCGGGCGGCAGCGCGGGCTCGTAGGGGGCATCGAGCAGCGGATCGGCTGCGGCACCCGGCCGTTGCGTCCCGCTCCGCTCGGCGGCCACGGCAGACGTGGGCCGATCGGTGCGGCCCACCGCCCGCGGTCCCTCGGGGCTGCGCGCCGCGCGGGCGTGGCGCTCCTGCGGCAGCTCCAGCGGCTCCACCTCGATGCGACGGCCGATCAGCTTTTCGATTTCGGCCAACTGCCGCGCATCGCGCCCGGTGACGAAGGTCAACGCCAAACCGCAGGCGCCGGCACGGCCCGTGCGGCCGATGCGGTGCACGTAGTCCTCGGCGTTGAAAGGCACATCGACGTTGAAGACCGCCGGCACGTCCTTGATGTCCAGACCGCGTGCGGCCACATCGGTGCACACCAGCAACTGCACCTGGCCCTGCTTGAACGCGTCCAGGGCCTTGAGGCGCTCGTCCTGGCTCTTGTCACCGTGCAGGGCCGCCACCTGCAGCCCATCGCGCTGCAGGGCCCGCGCCAGCCGCGCGCAGCCCAGCTTGCTGTTGACAAACACAAAGGCCTGCTGGATGCCGTGCTGGCGCAGCAGGGCCTTCAGCGCCGCCCGCTTGTCCTCTTCCTCCACCCGCACAAAACGCTGCTCCACGGTGGCCGCGGTGGTGTTGGGGCGGGCCACCTCGATCACCACCGGGTTTTGCAGGTAGCTGGCCGCCAGCCGCTTGATCTCGGGCGAAAACGTGGCTGAAAACAGCAGCGTCGTGCGCTGCTGGGGCAAATAGCCCAGGATGCGCTGCAGGTCGGGTAGAAAACCGATGTCGAGCATGCGGTCGGCCTCGTCCAGCACCACGTACTCGACCTGGTTGAGCACGACCGAACGCGCCTCCAGGTGGTCCAGCAATCGCCCTGGCGTGGCCACCAGGATCTCCACCCCTTTGCGCAGCTCCTCCACCTGCGGCTTCATGTCCACGCCACCGAACACCACGGCGCAGCGCAGCGGCGTATGGCGGGCGTACAGCTTGATCTGCTGCGCGACCTGGTCGGCCAGCTCGCGCGTGGGCAGCAGCACCAACGCACGCACCGGATGGCGCGCCGGCGACGTCGAGGTGTTGGCATGGCGCAACAGCCGCTGCAGCAGCGGCAGTGCAAACGCCGCTGTCTTGCCTGTGCCGGTCTGGGCCGCTCCCATCACGTCGCGGCCCTGCAGCACCACCGGGATGGCCTGCGCCTGGATCGGTGTCAGCGCCGTGTAGCCCATGTCGGCTACCGCGCGCGCCAGGGGCTCGGCCAGCCCCAGGCTGGCAAACGTCGGGGAAGCGTCGGTCGAAGTGGCATTCATCGGCGCTATTGTCGCACCGCAGCACGCCGCACGGGCCGCCTGGGCCTACGACAGCCCGAGCCGGCGCGGGCTCCGGACCGGCGGCTGCCAGGTCCGGGGGACCTCAGGCGTACGACGGCGCCGGATCGCTCGTCGGGCGACCCTGAAAGTCTGTCCAGCAGCGACGCGTGAAATCGTACAGCTTGCAGCGGCGCGCGGTGTCGAAGTACCAGCGCCAGCTGAAGCGCTGGATGATGATGCGCCCGGGCAGCATCTCCTCAAGCTTCTTCTGCGCCTGCTTGAGCTTGTACAGCGGCACGCTCATGTCGACATGGTGCGCGGTGTGCTCCATGATGTGGTGCATCAGCGCACCAATCTTGAATGGAAACTCCAGGTGCACCGTGGTGGAGACGAAGGGCGCGGCCTTGGCCCAGGCGATCTTGTCGTCGTGCCACTGCACCGCCGGGTGCGTGTGGTGCACGTAGACGACAAAGCCGATCATCGCGTTCCAGAACAGGAACGGCACGACAAACCCCATCAGCAGCTGCAACGCCACCGACTGCCCGGTGGCCAGCGCCGCCATCACCATGGCCGCGATCCAAAGCAACCCCACCACCAGCACGAACACGCTATCCCACCAGAACTCCGGACGGCGTGCCCCCATGTAGGCTTTGCGCGGAAAAAACATGCGCAGCCACCACATCTCGATCAGGTAGTACAGCGCCGGCCCCCAGCCGCTGCGGTAGATGCGCTCCAGTGCCTGGCGCCAGCGCGGCAGCGCATCGAACTCCGCCTTGGTCAGCGGCGCCCAGACGAAGTCCACGCCCTTGAGGTTGGTGTAGCCGTGGTGCACCACGTTGTGACCGACCTCCCACAGGCTGTACGGGGTCAGCGACGGAATCATCGCGATGCGGCCCAGCAGCTTGTTCAGGCCGCGGTGCGGGGTGTAGCTCTGGTGGCAGGC